>CAKUWO010000052.1 GCA_934699415.1 uncultured Erysipelotrichaceae bacterium | reverse complement strand
CGAGGAAATGTCTTGGATATAAAACACCATATGAAGTTTACTATTCAACTGTGTTGCAATTAACTTGACAATTTGGGACTAAAATAAAGGACAGATTAATATCTGTCCTTTTCTAATTCTTGATTAATTAAAGCTAATAGATGTTTAATATCTTCTTGTTCACTTAAAGCTAAGATTTTAAGACATTTATTTTTACGCTCATTTAAATATTTAAGATAACTATCTTCTCTTCTGCTTTGATTAATAGGTCCAAAGATAATCTCTTCTTCATTTAATCTTTTTCCTTTAACTAAAGGACTAAAAGCGATAATTTCATAATAATGTTCATGATCTCTAATTACCTTTTCATCAGTTATAAGATATTCTCTTTCACTTATAAATTGACGTAACAAATCACTTCTACGATTAGCTTGAACAATAATCTGTTTAAAGTGTATTAAATCTTTTTTCTTCAAGATTTCAACAATTGTTTCAGATCCCATGCCAGCAATTGTAACCCCATCAACATCATCTTGACATTTATCTAAACCATCAGATAATACAGGAATTACTTTATCTTCTAAATTAAAGCTTTTAATTGATTCTTTAGCTTTTTCAAGTGGTAAAACACGCATATCACCAGCATAAGCCTTCTTAATTCTATTGGTATCTAATAAGTAACAAGGCAAGTATGCATGATCGGTGCCTACATCAAATAAGATATTGCAATCAACCATTTCAGCAATTGCTAATAAACGCTTGGATAATTTAATTCTTGTCATCAAGGAATTCTTTTAAACGTTTGCATTTAGTAGGATTCTTAAGCTTACGTAAAGCTTTAGCTTCAATCTGACGGATACGCTCACGTGTAACATCAAATTCTTTACCAACTTCTTCAAGAGTTCTTGTGCGGCCATCCTCAAGTCCAAAACGTAAACGTAATACTTTTTCTTCACGCTCAGTTAAAGTCTTTAAAACAAGGCCAATTTCATCTTTAAGAAGCTGGTTATTAGCATATTGATCTGGAGCGACAGAATCTTTATCTTCAATGAAATCACCTAAATGTGAATCATCTTCTTCACCAATTGGCGTTTCAAGAGATACTGGATCTAAAGCAATCTTTTGAATTTCACGTACTTTATCAGCTGTTAAATTGCCCATACGATCTGCAATTTCTTCAGCTGTTGGATCTCTACCTAATTCCTGAACAAGTTGTCTTTGAATTCTAGTCATCTTGTTGATAGTTTCAACCATATGTACTGGAATTCGTATAGTACGTGCTTGGTCAGCGATAGCACGGGTGATGGCTTGTCTAATCCACCATGTAGCATAAGTTGAGAATTTGAAACCTTTACGATAATCAAACTTCTCAACAGCCTTAATAAGACCCATATTGCCTTCTTGAATTAAATCAAGGAATAACATACCTCTACCGGTATATTTTTTAGCAATTGATACTACAAGTCTTAAGTTAGCCGAAATAAGTTCTTTCTTAGCTTCTTCATCACCTGCTTCAATTCTTTTCGCTATTTCAATTTCTTCAGATGCTTTTAAAAGAGGTACACGACCGATTTCTTTTAAATACATCTTAACAGGATCATTGATTTTAGCTGCTAAATTGTTATCAGGATTGAGTTCTTTAAGCAATTCTAATTTTTCATCATCGTCATCATCATCATCGTCTTCAGCATCATCATCGATAATATCATCATCAATATCTGTCATATCTTCTTCTTCGATAAGAGCGATATCAGAATTATTTAACCAATCATAAAATTCTTCAATATCATCATCATTAGTATCAAAACGATCTAATGCTTCAACAATATCTTTCTGATGGATATCAACTTTAGCTTTATCTAAAGCAATAATTCTTTCTTTTAATTCTTCGATAGAAGCTACTGATTTAAAATCAAGAGGATTATCTTTTTTAACTTTAGTACTACCTTTTTTACGTCCTCTTTTAACTTCTTTGACTTCGGTTTCTAAGTTTTCTTCAACAGTTTTATTTGTCATAGGAACCTCCAATTTCTTTAACAATGCGAGCATATTCATTTAATAGTTCTTGTGCTCTTATTGGATCTACATC
>CAKUWO010000051.1 GCA_934699415.1 uncultured Erysipelotrichaceae bacterium | reverse complement strand
AAGCCCTGCAGAGTTTACACTCTCACAGGGCTTTAAGCTGTCTTTTTAAACCTGTCTACTTTTATTTGACAAGTCCAGTCTAAACATCCCTTTAATATTTTAATAATTCTTTTCTTTCTTCTTCAGTTAATTCTCTGAATTCGCCAAGCTTTAAATCGCCAATTTTAAGCGGTCCAAATTCATCACGGCGTAGGTAAATAACTTTATTGCCAATCGCTTCAAACATTCTTTTTACTTGATGATATTTGCCTTCGCTTATTGTTAGGTAAGCATTTCTTTTATCTAAGATTTCAAGTTTTGCAGGTAAAGTAATAAAATCACCTAAGTCTAAAGGTTTTGCGAAAGTGTCAATAGCACTTTCATCAATATCACTTTCAAGTTCCACATAATATTTCTTATCAACATGATATTTAGCGCTTAATAAACGATGATTTAATTGTCCATCATTGGTAAGCAAGATGATGCCTTCGGTATCAAGATCAAGCCTTCCTACCGGCACAACATCTTTTCTTCTAGTATTAACTAAATCAATAATAACAGGATAACGATTATCTTCTAAAGCTGAGATATAACCGGCAGGTTTATTTAAAATATAATATTCATATTCTAAATAATTAATGATTTCATCATCAAGTTTCACGATATCGTTTTCATTTACTTTATAATCATTTTTCTTAATAACGACATCATTAACTTTGACTCTTCCAAGTTTAAGAAGTTCTTTAACTTCTTTTCTTGAGTCACAAGACATATCAGCTAAATATTTATCTATGCGCATGTTATCCATCCTTTAGGGTATTTATTTTTAATAATTGGGCCATCAATCTTACCAAAGCCAATTGGGTATCCTTCACATCTTAATAAAACTAAGCCTTTTTTATAATTAGAATTATTAGAAAGAGTACCGCCTTTAAAATAAGTATTGAGTGAGGGATCATCTCTTTGATAATCAATTATTTGTTTAAATTCATTATCTTTTAATGTTAAAGCTAATAGAGGATCTATTTCTAATCTATTTCTTTTATATTCCCCGAGTAATAATCCTGTTCTTAAGAATCGGATATGAGCCAAATTTAAATCAGTATCAGGAATATAATAAAGTTTGTCTTTGATTTGTGATAAAGATCCACCATCAAAAACCATCTTTAAATCATCTGTTTCATAGATAAAAGGCTTTCTTTTTGGATTAGCTTTTAAGGTTCCCTTTTTCCTTAGTAACGAAACAAAATGTCCTTCACCTTTAATACGATGAGGGAATAATTTCATACCATATCCCGTATCAATAAAGCCATCAATCAATGGTAGTTGTACTACTTCAAAATCTTCTTCATTTTCTAATAAATATTTGATAATCTCTTCATCTTCAAGCGACGAGAAGGTGCATGTAGAATATAAAATCATGCCACCTTCCTTGAGCATCTTAGCAGCATCTAAAATTAATCGTTTCTGAATACTAGCATAGTATTCAGGGCCTCTTTCGATAAAACTATCAATTAAATGATGATCTTTACGAAACATCCCCTCTCCGGAACATGGGGCATCAATTAAAATCTTATCGAAATATTGATTAAAGTGCTTCGCTAATTTATTAGAATCTTCGCTCATCACAAAATAGTTACGCCCACCAAATTTTTCAAGATTACTTAATAAAGCAGCACAGCGAGAAAAGGAAATATCATTAGCGAATAAGACACCGGTATTATTTAGTTTAGCTAATAATTCAGTTGACTTACCACCAGGAGCAGCACATAAGTCTAATACCATATCTCCATCATTAATTGGCATAAAAGAAGCTGGTGTCATAGCTGAAGGTTCTTGCAAATAATATAATCCAGCTTTATAGAAAGGGCTTTTACTAAAACTATCGTTTTTATCAATATAAAAACCATTATCAGTCCAAGTTACTTCTTCTAAGTCTAAATTAAATAATCGTTTAAAAGTTTCTTTATCAATTTTTAAACGATTTAAACGTAAAGCGGTATAAGAATTATCATCAAATGATTTAAGATAATCTTCGTATTCATCTTTTAAGATATCTTGCATTTCTTTTAAAAAAGATTCTGGTAAATTAATATTCATAAGTATATTTTATCATCTAGTAATTATATCTAATTACTTTTTAACCAAAGAAAAAGCTCCCTAATAGGGAGCTATTATCCGGCAACGTGCTTATCTTGC
>CAKUWO010000050.1 GCA_934699415.1 uncultured Erysipelotrichaceae bacterium | reverse complement strand
TATTACCTCCTGTAAATTAATTATGACAAATAAAAAAGTAGACTTTTTTATTTGTCTACTTTCAGCTTACAAGTCCACTTATGCCGACTTCTTATGTGCTTTCTATGATGTTGATTCATTAAATGATTTAACTATTGCGCAAAAATGTAATATCTTAGGTACGGGTTATAAGGGATCGCCTCTTATGCCATATGGCGGGCAAAGTGCAATCACATCATATTATTCTAATGTTTCAGGAATTAACGATAAAGCTATACCATATAGCGATTTAAATAGTGGATCTTTGGATTATTTTAAGACTTGGGGATTTGGAGATCATTATACAGGAAGTGATAATGATTATGCTTACATTAATAACTACTATTTATTAGAAAATGATTCCGAAGTATTAAAGATGGGTTATGAATATTTATATGAGCGTTGCATTCGTTTTACTCTTGATAATAGTGATTATCCTATTTCAGAATTAACAGATAATGAAGAAACACCATTAGCTAGTGTTGGTGGTATTAAAGATTATCTTGATAAAAATGATGATACAAATGCCCATGTATTTAAAGTGATGAATAATGGCGCCAATATTGATAATGGTGAAGCCATTACATTAGATAATGTTGCTGGTTATCTTGTACTCCCAAGTGCTTGGAATCAACATCGTCGCTTTGACTTTGGCTTTAATTTAACATTTAAAGCACTTGAAAAAGTTAGCAAAGCAAACGTTACATTTACTAATACTTATAAAGCTAGTGTTGGAAGTATAAAAGTAAGTAATACTGTAACAGGTGATTTAGGTGATAAAAATAAAGACTTCAGCTTTAAATTAACCGTAGATAATCCAATCAATGGCATATATGGTGATATGACTTTTGTTGATGGTGTTACAACATTCACTTTAAAAGATGGTGAAAGTAAAACAGCTATTAATTTACCTGCTGGTCTTAATTATCAAATTATTGAAAATGATAATGATGGCTATACATTAACTGCTACAAAAGATAGTGGAACAATTATTAAAAACGAAATCATTGAAGCTACTTTTGTAAACCATAAAGCTAGTATGCCAACGATTGATGGTGATACTAATGTTTCAGAAAATACAAATGCAACAAATAAAACACCACATACTGGTGTTGATAATAGTTTATGGTTTGGCTTGATGTTTGCATCACTATTAGGCTTAATCTTAGTAATTATCTATAGTTTTAATAATCGTTCAAGACATTCTAAATAAGGTATTAAGAACATTCTTTTCTTTAGAAAAATAGCTTAAAAACCATTGTCAAATAAGGATTATTTAGCTATAATGGTAAAACGTGGTAGGAGTGCAACTACTCCACTTAACCACAACCATAGGAGGAAAAACGTATGGCAAAGAAAGTTGCAAAGATTTGCAAATTGCAGTTCCAAGCTGGCGGCGCTAGACCAGGACCTGCTCTCGCTTCTGCTGGTATCAACATGCCACAGTTCTGCACACAGTTCAACGATGCTACAAAAGATCGTAAAGGTGATATCGTTCCTGTTATCATCACTGCTTATGAAGACAAGAGCTTTGATTTCGTATTAAAGACTACACCTGCTGCTATTCTTCTTAAGAAAGCTGCTGGTATCTCTAAAGCTTCAGGTTCTCCAAAAGCTGTTAAAGCTGGTAAAATCACAAAGGCTCAGCTTCGCGAAATTGCTGAATACAAATTACCAGATCTCAACGCTAATGACGTTGAAGCTGCAATGAACATCATTGCAGGCACTGCTCGTAACATGGGCATCACTGTGGAGGGAGAATAATTCATGAAACACGGAAAGAATTATAACAACGCCCTTGCACAGATTGAAAAGGGCAAAGATTATTCAATTAATGAAGCAATTGCTTTATTAAAGAAAGTAAGTACAGCTAAATTTGATCAGACTGTTGAAGTTTCTTTCAAATTAAATGTAGACCCACGTCATGCTGACCAGTTAATCCGTGGTGCTCTTGTACTCCCTAACGGTACAGGCCGCTCACAGAAGGTTTTAGTTGTAACACGTGGTGCTAAGGAAGAAGAAGCTCGTAACGCAGGTGCTGATTTTGTAGGTGGAGCAGAAATCCTTGATCAGATCAAGGGCGGATGGTTCGATTTCGACGTTATCGTTGCTACACCAGATATGATGGGTGAACTTGGTAAATTAGGTAAGATTTTAGGTCCTAAGGGCTTAATGCCAAACCCTAAGACAGGTACTGTTACAATGAACATTGCAGCAGCTGTTGAAGATATCAAGAAGGGTAAAGTTGAATACCGTGTTGATAAAGAAGGTAACTTAAATTGCTTAATCGGTAAGATGTCATTCACTGATGAAGCTTTAGTTGAAAACTTCACTGTTCTTTATAACACTATCATCAAGGCTAGACCAGCTGCGGTTAAGGGCACATATATGCAGAACTTAACCATCTCTGGTACTATGACTCCAAGTATTAAAGTAGCTCAAGACTAATTATTAAAGGAGAACAATCGTTGGACTTGTCAAATAAAAGTAGACAGGTTTAAAAAGACAGCTTAAAGCCCTGTGAGAGTGTAAACTCTGCAGGGCT
>CAKUWO010000049.1 GCA_934699415.1 uncultured Erysipelotrichaceae bacterium | reverse complement strand
CACGCTGGTTTGCAATGCCAATTGATACAACATCTTCGATATTGATATTACTTTGAAATAAAGCTTCTACAGTAACACCAAGCATTGATGAAAAAATCTCATTACCGTCTTGTTCCACCCAACCAGGTTTGGGATAATATTGCGTAAATTCTTTTTGACAAGTAGTAATAGCATTACCATTTTTATCAAAAATAATACAACGGTTACTGGTTGTACCAGCATCTAAAGCAATTATATATTTCATATATCTCCTAAAAAAGAGGCTTTAAAGCCTCTTGTTAACGTGATTTGAAGAAATCAGGGATCGAATTATTGTCATCTTCTTGAGTAACAATAACTTCTTCTTTTGGAGCTACTTTTTCTTCAATTGAGGATGGTTTTGGATTAGAGATGATTGTTGTTTGAATGCCTGTTACATGCTCAGGTGGTAAATCAAATCCTGTAGCAATTACAGTAACGATAATATTTTCACCAATTTCATCATTGATAGCTACACCATAAATGACATCGATATCATTACCTGATGCTTCTCTAATATAATCAACAGCAATAGATGAATCATAGATAGTGATATTTGGTCCACCTGTAACATTGACAATAGCTGATTTAGCACCAGAAATCTGTGCTTCAAGTAATGGTGATTGAATGGCTTTGGCAGCAGCTTCTTTAGCTTTATCTTCACCAGATGCCATACCAATACCAATCAAAGCAGTTCCTTTACCTTGCATGACAGTTTTAATATCAGCAAAGTCGAGGTTAATAAATGCTGGAACAGCAATTAAATCAGTAATGGTTTGAACACCCTGTCTTAAAACGTTATCAGCTTCTCTAAAAGCATCCTGCATAGGAATCTTACCAATAACTGATAATAATTGGTTATTAGAAACGATAATTAAAGAATCAACATATTCTCTTAATTGTTCAATGCCAACAGTGGCTTGATCATTTCTTTTACGTCCTTCAAAAGTAAATGGTTTTGTAACAATACCAACAGTTAAAGCTTCAAGTTCACGAGCAATTTTCGCAAATACAGGTGAAGCACCAGTTCCTGTACCACCGCCCATACCAGCAGTAATGAAAATCATATCGGCGCCTTGCATTGCTTCTCTAATCTCTTGTTCGCTTTCTAAAGCAGCTTTTTTACCAATTTCAGGATTAGCACCAGCCCCTAAACCTTTAGTTGTTTCCTTACCTAAAATAATTTTATTTTCACATTCAGATGAATTTAAAGATTGCAAATCAGTATTACAAACATAAAAATCAACACCTTTAACACCATCTTTTACCATGCGGTTAACTGCATTGCAACCAGCACCACCGATACCAAATACTTTGATTTTAGCTGAGTTTTTGTATTCATCAAAACCGTTCATCATCAGTTCTCCTTTTTCTTTATATCAAATAAACTTTTAATTTTACTTGTAAGGGTTTCAGCCTCGCTATCATCACTTTTACGGCGAATGACATTGTCTAGTTCAAATAAATCAATACTGCTTTTATTTTCACCTTTAATTAAAGCTATATCACGATAGACAAAAAATGCACCATAAAGAGCAGCATATTGTGAATCCCTTACACCTATTGTATCAGGGAAATATGGTTTTACATCAATATGAAGTGTTTGTTTAAGAACTTCAATAAGAGAATTCATAGATGCACCTTCACCGGTAACTACCATTGATGTTGAACCACTATTTAAAATCGGTTCACAACTTGAAGCAATTTTTTTAACATAAGCACAAAGAGCATCACTAATTGTTTCGCAAACATCTTTTTCATTAATTGATAGAGCTTTATCACCTTCATTCCATGCATAGATAGCATCTAATGAAATATCACCTTTTAATGAACTATTATATTTTACTAAACGATTAGCATTATTTTCACTTAAAGCATATTTTTTAGCTAAGACATTGCTCATATTAGCTAAACCATCATAAATAATATCGCATCCAGCTAATACTCCTTTATATAATAAAGAGAGTGTTGTGCTATTCTGATTGATATCTAAAAGAATTAAGTTTTGATTAATAGCTCTTTCAAATAAAGCCGCTTCTTTACATATAGCATATGAATCAAGACAAATATCCATTACTTTAATATTAAGTTCTTCAAGAATAGATACATATTCAAAAGTAATTTGTTTATTAGCACATAATAAATCAACTTCAATTGAGAAGTTATCGCAAATTTCTTTCTCTTGGAAACGACGAGAAGAAATACCATTAGTATGATAATGAGTAATTGATGGTGTAACAACAATTACATTATTATCAACTTTATTTTGCATTGCTGTTTTTAATGCTGTTGCAATATCTTCTTTGGTTAAATAACCATTTTTAGTAGGTGCAGTAACTTTTAAAGAATAACGTTTCATATCTACTGAAGGAATAATTAAAATAACTTCTTCAATAGCTGCTCCAAGACCTCTTGTAGCATTATTAAAGAGCGCAATTAAAGACTCCTTTGTTTTTTCTTTATTCTGAATATGGAAAGCTTTTAAACCTTCACAATCAACTTCTTCTAACTTAATAATATTAAATCGGGTTTTGTAATATTCCCCGATCAGAAGACGAATCTTATCTTCGCAAAACTGTAAGCTTGCATAAATCTGTTTCATCATTAATCTCCAAAACTGTTTTTATTTTAACATAAAAAAGAGCCTATTGTTGATATAAAAGGTAAGATTGTTCTTGCAATATGTTATTCTTTATGTTAAATTAATTAAGCATTTAATGACTTGAAAGGGGGTATGACGAATGTCTAAAGTATGCGAGATTACCGGCAAGGGACCAATGTCCGGAAATAACCGTTCCCACTCCTTACGTGCTACACGCAGAAAATGGAATCCTAACTTACAGAAGGTAACATTAATGGTAGACGGTAAACCTACAAAGGTTCGCATTTCTACCCGTGCGTTAAGAACGCTGAAAGCCAAAAGCAAGGCGTAAGCTTTATAGGGAAACCTTATAAAGGGTTTAAGGTATAAATAAAGGATTGTTAAAACAATCCTTTTTTATTTTTAAATTAAAAGTGCTACTTATACTGTAGTGAACCCTATTATTTGGACACTTTATAACTAACTATAAT
>CAKUWO010000048.1 GCA_934699415.1 uncultured Erysipelotrichaceae bacterium | reverse complement strand
CCTGCAGAGTTTACACTCTCACAGGGCTTTAAGCTGTCTTTTTAAACCTGTCTACTTTTATTTGACAAGTCCAATTAAGGTCCTTTATTTTATGATATTTGTTATTATTTAGATATGAAAAATTTAACTGTTAGCCGTGAAAATCTAAAGAAAATCGCTCGTTATGAGATTGATTGTTACTCTTTAGTAGCAATTGATAGTCCTATTATGTTACATGAACAATTTAATATCATTGGTCATTATGCTATTCAATTAGAAGATGTTGAACAAGCAATAAATAATGCTTCTAAAGATAATGTAACAGTTGATGAATTTATTGAAGATTGGTTCATACCAATTGTTACAAACCAAGATAGTTTTGGTTTAGATTTACCTATGTTAGATATTAATGATATTTATATACCTAGTGCTAAATATCAATGTGTTAATGCGATATTTAATTACATTACTGAAAGATTAGAAGATCTTGAAGGAAATGATGGAACTTTATTTGTTGAAGCATTTGATACTCAAGACTTATTAAAAACCAGAAATTGTCTTTTAAGACATGATTATCCGATTTATATTATTAGAGATTATCTTGATAAATGTAGTGTTAGCTTACCTAGTGTGATTAATGATGATGAAGATAATTTCTATCATATTTTAGAAGAAGCATTGAATAAAGATATTCATGCAGCTTATCGAGTTAAAGGAGATCTTTATTATTCAGGTGTTGGAAGAGAAGAAAAGAATATTGAATTAGCTAAAGAATATTACAAGAAAGCCATTAATAATGTTTTCTTCCCCTATTGCATATCTAAACTTGCAGAAATAGCTTTAATTAATAAATCATATCTAGAAGCTTATGAGTATTTATCATATTTAAAGATGCGAAAAGGTTTTGATGTTATCAATGATGATTATCGTTTAGCTTATTTGATTGATAGTGGTTATCTTGAATTTAGAGATCATAATTTCGCATGTAAATTAGCAATTAGAAGCTATGTTAAAGGCGTTAATGATTATCTTAATGGTTATGTTAAAGAAGATGTTAGACGCTTTGCTGATGCAGCATATTATACTGGAATATTGCATCAAGAAGATGTTGATGAATATAGTGAATTAGGTTTCTCTTTTCTCTATGCAGCTTGCTCAGTTTATAAAGAATTAAATATTGAAGAAGGTATTAATAAGAGTATAGAAGCTCTAGAAAAGTATGAGCATTTAAAATATGCTGAAAAGAGTCAATATAGCATTAATGTCAAAGAAAAACCTTATTTCTTAGAACAAATCACTAATGCTGATAATTTAGTTTTAACTATTAAACCAACCAAAAATGGTGCTCATTTCATCTTTGAAAGTGAAGATTTATTCTTACTCAATTTACCAATGTTTGATATTTTTAAATCAACTAATAAATTTGATTTCTATACCAATGATTATAAAATAACGCATCAAGAAGTTTATGAAATAGAAAATGATTTCAAATATGAAGATGGTGTTATGTCATTTGTATCTAATCATGATAAACAAATGTTTGAAATTCATACCGTAACTTATAAAAGAAAGAAGAAATAAAAATGGATAAAGTAAATTTTGGAGAATATGCAACTTATTATCGTTATTTAAAGAATGATGAATGTCCTCTTATCGTTCTTCATGGTGGACCAGGATCTACACATAATTATTTTGAAGTCTTAGACCCTTTATATGATAAAGGCCATTCAATTTTAATGTATGACCAGTTAGGATGTGGTGAATCCTATGTAGATCATCATCCTGAACTTTGGAAACCAGAAACGTGGATTGAAGAATTAGATAATCTTATTAAATCTTTAAAAATTAAGAAATTTCATCTTTTAGGACAATCATGGGGCGGGATGTTAGCACTTTTATATGCTTTAGATAAAGGACAAGATAATATTCTATCTTTAATTTTATCAAGTACCCTTCCTTCTTCTGCTTTATGGGCTAAGGAACAACATCGTTTGATTTCCTTTATGTCAGAAGAGGATATTAAAGCTATTAAAGAGGCTGAAGAAAATAATGATTTCTCTTCACCTGCTTATCAATTGGCTAATGAGCATTTTATGAAGTTGCATTGTGCCGATATTGAAGATAGTGATCCTATTTGTGTTCGAAGAGAAAAGAAAGTGGGACATGAAAGTTATCTTTATGCTTGGGGAGAGAATGAATTTCATCCTAGTGGTACTTTAAAAGATTTTGATGTTATAGACCGTCTTAAAGATATTAAAGTCCCTACTCTTATCATAAGTGGTACAAACGACTTGTGTACTCCTCTAATCGCTAAAACAATGTTTGATGGTATTAAAGATAGTAGATGGGAATTATTTGATGGATGTCGTCATATGTGCTATGTTGAAGACACTAAACATTATCTTAACTTAATTGATGAATGGCTTAAGGAACATAATCATGAATGAATTCTTTGCCATCATTGGAACCATATCATTCGCTTTATCAGGAGCTTTAGTAGCTATTAAGAAAAAGATGGATATCTTTGGGGTATGTGTTTTAGCTGTTATTACAAGTACAGGTGGCGGTTTATTGAGAGATATTATTATTGGCAAAATACCACCATCATTATTCGCTAACCCTTTTTGTGTTTATTTAGCTACTTTTACTGCTCTAGTAACATTTGCAATGCTTTATAAGCATAAAACGCTACCTCAACATGGCAACAAATTTTATAGTCATCTTATTTTTTGGTCTGATACTTTAGGCTTAGCATCTTTTGTAATAACAGGTGTTAATAATGCTTTGATTGCTGGATATAGCAACAATGCTTTCTTATTAATCTTCTCTGGTACAATTAGTGCGGTAGGAGGAGGAATGTTACGTGATACAATGGCTTTAAAAATGCCTGATATCTTTGTTAAACAAGTTTATGCTTTAGCTTGCATTATTGGTGCTAGTATCATGGTTATATCACTTAATATCAATGCTTCTTTAGGTACCATTATTGGTTTTATAAGTGTTGTTTTAATTCGTTTCTTAGCTAAAACATATAACTGGAATCTTCCACATATTGAAGAATAAAGGGACTATTACTTGGACTTGTCAAATAAAAGTAGACAGGTTTAAAAAGACAGCTTAAAGCCCTGTGAGAGTGTAAACTCTGCAGGGCT
>CAKUWO010000047.1 GCA_934699415.1 uncultured Erysipelotrichaceae bacterium | reverse complement strand
TTCAACCTCATATGCATCACAACAAGCCATTAAGAATAATCTTTCAAGACCAACTGATGGTTCAATGCAGAATGGTGTATAAACACTATTATCAACAGGATCACGATATTCAAGCTTTTCTCCAGAATATAATGAATGTTGTTTTAAGTCGTAATCGGTACGGTTAGCAATACCCCACACTTCGCCCCAATCAGTAAATGGGAAAGCATATTCAATATCACTTGTAGCTTTAGAATAGAAAGATAATTCTTTCTGGTCGTGAGCTCTAATTCTTAAGTTCTCTTCTTTGATACCAAGCTTCTTTACAAATCTATAACATGTATCAACCCAATATTTGAACCACTGTTCATCTTCTTCAGGTTTGTAGAAGAATTCAAGTTCCATCTGCTCAAATTCACGAACACGGAAAATGAAGTTGCCTGGAGTAATTTCATTACGGAATGATTTACCAATCTGGCCGATACCAAATGGTAATTTCTTACGTGATGTTCTTAAAACATTATTGAAGTTAACAAAGATACCCTGACATGTTTCAGGACGTAAATAAACAACAGACTTAGCATCTTCAAGAGTACCAATGAAAGTCTTAAACATTAAATTGAAAGGACGAGCATGAGTAAAATTATGTTTTCCGCATTTAGGACATACAATAGCATTTTCCTCAATCATTGCATCTGTTTCTTCTGGTGTCTTACCTTCAGCACTTAAACCAGTAGCGCTTTCAATCATCTTATCAGCACGGAAACGTGATTTACATTCCTTGCAATCAACCATCAAATCTGCGAAACCTTTAAGATGTCCTGAAGCTTCCCAAGTCTTAGGGTTCATTAAGATAGCACTATCAATACCGACGTTATATGGTGATTTTTGAATAAATTCTTTCCACCATAAATCTCTAATATTTTTCTTAAGTTGTGAGCCTAAAATACCAAAATCCCAAGAGTTTGAAAGACCACCATAGATTTCAGAACCTTGATAAACATAACCACTAGTTTTTAAATGCGAAACAATTTCGTCAAAAGCATACTTTTTACTCATAATTTCCTCCTAAAAGCGCAATTATTATAACCTAATCTAAATATTTAATAAACCTTGTTAGGCTCTATATCAAGCTCTTTCATCTTTTTGAAGCATTTAATTGCTAAGTTGATATAAGAACTTGTATTTTCCGCTATCTCACGATATAAACGATAACCTGTTTTTAAAGTATTTAAAGTATCGTTTAAAGAAATTGAATTTCTTTTATAAGCAATTAGTAATTCATCCATATCTAAGACTGTAATATGATTTTCATCCTCGATAACCATATCTAAATAAGCATCTTCAAGATAAGGATTATCATCGATTACATTTCTAAATGTAATATCAAAATAGCTTTGTAAGAAATTACCATATTCATCAAACATCGAAGTCATCCAAATGTTTTCATCTTCAAAAGCTAATTCAATCCAATAATAGCCATCAAGAGAAACAATCTTTTCCCCTTCATGGTCTTTAACAATTAAAGCACGCTCTACTTCATCAATTTTAGCTAAAGAAAGAATGCCTTTCTTACCATTTTTATCAATTGTGATTGTTTTATGTTCGGCATGTGTAAAATGAGCCCATTTTTTATCATATAAATATTTTCTTTTCATCTTAAGCCTTATCACGATAAGAAATATCAAAGATTTCTTCTAAAGTATATTTGCCATCAGAATAATCAATAATTGAAATGGAACAATTTAAAGTCTTATTCTCTTGTAATTTGAGCTTATCTTCTACCATTGCTTCATCAACTGCTCTTAAAGCTGAACGAATAGCCCATCCATGGCTTATCACAAGGACATTACCTTGATGATTTTTTCGCATATCATCTAGAAAAGAGAAGACACGTTTACTTACTTCTTCTTTTGTTTCACCACCAATAATCGCAAAACCTTTGTCATAACTTACAGCATTGCTAAGTTTTGAAAAATGTTCACCTTCTTGACTTCCAAAATACATTTCTCTTAATTCTTTATGAAATGATACTGGAATATCTTTTTGATAAGCTTCTTTAAATTTTTCAAATGTTTCTCTTGTACGTCCTAAATCAGATACATAAGCACATTCAAAATCAATATCATATAATCCTTTACCTGCAAGATAGGCTTGCATATTACCTTTTTCAGTTAAAGGAGAATCACACCATCCTTGAGTAATTCCTTTTTGATTAAAAAGGGTTTCGCCATGTCTTAATAAATAATATTTCATGCTACCTTCCTTTATGTACTAAAGCCACAAGACCAGGACCAGTATGAGCACCAATGATTGGTGATAATACCATTTGATATAGTCTGATATTGGGATATTTAGCTAATAATGTTTCTTTAATATAATCTGATGTTTCTCTTCCATCAGCATCTAATAAATAGATTGTCTCTTGACTATTAGGATCGTAGCTTTCTATAAAACGATTAATAATATCTTTAGCTGCAGCCTTTAAACCTCTAGCCTTAGCGATTGCTTCAAGTTTGCCATTTTCATTAACAGTTAAAATTGGTTTAACAGCTAACATTGTTCCAACAATAGCTGTAGCAGATGATACTCTACCACCTCTTTTTAGATACATCAAATCTTCAACCATAAACCAATGCTTAAGATGGGCTTTAGCTTCATTAAGACATTCAACATTATCTTCTAAGCTCATTCCCTCATCTCTATTACGACCTGCTATTTCAGCTAAAATGCCAATACCAGCTGTAGCTGATAGACTATCAACACAAGCAACTTTTAAACTTGGATATTTTTCTTCAAGACTATTAGTTGCAATATTAGCTGATTGAAACGTTGAAGAAAGGCCTGAAGATAAAGATAGATAAATAATCGATTTGTTTTCTTTTAAAAATGGTTCGAAATATTCTTCATACATATAAGGTGAAATTTGTGAAGTTGATGTCGTATCACCTTCTCTTTGTTTCTTATATAAAGCAATTAGTTTATCATCGCTATCATTTCCATCACATACAAGCATTTGATCACCAAATGAATAACTCATTGGAATAAAATGAATATTGTATAACTTTGCAATTTCATCACTAATATCACATGCAACATCTACTATAATTTCATAATTCATTACTCTACCTCACATCTCAATACTATACAAGAAAATGATTCTACTGGGGACAAAATTTTTATTTCTTTCTTATCTTTACTATGATATGATAGATTTTGCGGGAGCTTAGCTCAGTTGGGAGAGCACTTCCTTGACGTGGAAGGGGTCATGGGTTCGAGTCCCTTAGCGCCCACCATTTAAAAGATAAAGGATGCTTAAGTGGACTTGTCAAATAAAAGTAGACAGGTTTAAAAAGACAGCTTAAAGCCCTGTGAGAGTGTAAACTCTGCAGGGCT
>CAKUWO010000046.1 GCA_934699415.1 uncultured Erysipelotrichaceae bacterium | reverse complement strand
CTGGCTCTTATGTATGTGATGAGTATGGTCGTTTTGACTTCACACACTTTGAAAAACCAACTGAAGCTGAACTTGATGCCATTGAAAAGAAAGTTAATGAATATATTAATGCTGATTATCCTGTAACAATTGAAGAAATGGCTATTGAAGATGCGAAAAAGACAGGTGCTACAGCTCTATTTAACGAAAAATATGGTGATAGTGTAAGAGTTGTTAGTATGGGCGATGTATCTAAAGAATTCTGTGGTGGTACTCATGTTGCAAATACTAGCTATTTAGGTTCATTTAAAATTCTTGCTGAAGAATCTATTGGTTCTGGTATTCGTCGCATTACATGCTGCACAAAGCTTAAAGCTTATGAAGAAAATAAGGATGAAGAATTCTTAATTCGCTCATTCCGTGATTTATTAGGAGTTAAGAGTGAAGGACAGATTGCAACAAGAATTGAACAATTAATCCTTGAAAACAAGCAATATAAAGAAGAAAATCGTAACTTACTCAATAAATTAAATGATGCTGAAGCTTTAACCTTAATTTCTAAAGCAATTAAGGTAGCTGATAGAGAATACCTTTGCTTAAACTTAAAAGACTTTAATCAGCCTTTAAAAGACTATGCAGCAGCAATTAGAAATAAATTGAACAATGGACTTGTATTTATTGTTAATGAAGCAGATGATAAAGCTTCGGTTGTTGCTTCTTTAAGTGATGCTTGGATAAATGTTGGTTATAGTGCTAATGACCTTGTTAAACTTGCTTGCGGATTATGTGATGGTAAAGGCGGCGGCAAGAAAGATGTAGCTCAAGGTGGCGGCAAAATTGGTCATAGTAAAGAAATCCTTGAAACTATTGAAAAGGCTTTAAACTAAAAGAGAGGAGGTAGTTCGAAATGGCAGATCGTTCATCAACAATGATGTTTTCATCTAAAGCGGTTGAAAGAGAATATATGAAACAGCTTCTCAAAGAAGTTCAAGTAGCTCTTGAAGATCGTGGATACAATGCGGTAAACCAACTTTCCGGTTATCTAATTTCTGGAGATCCAGCATATATTTCCTCACATATGAATGCTAGAAGTGAAATACAGAAGGTTGAACGATATGAGATCATTGAAGAACTTGTACGCTCATATCTTGAAAATAAATAATTAATATTATTAATAAGCAAAGGAGATATTGGTTTTATGCCAATTTCTCCATTTGCTTTTATACAGCTATTAATTGATTGATGAGGTGAAATTATGGAAAATGAAAAAACAATTTTTATCACAGATGAAGATGGCAATGAAAAGAGCTATGAAATTCTTTTAACTTTCGATTTCAAAGAAAAGAAATATATGATTGTTACAGATCCTTTAAATGATGAAGATGCTTTTGCCTTCTCATATGATGATGAAGGTAATCTCTATCCTGTAGATGATGAAGAAGAACTTGCTATGGTAGCTGAAGTTCTCTCTGCTTTTGAAGATGA
Source organism: uncultured Erysipelotrichaceae bacterium (assembly GCA_934699415.1). GTDB lineage: Bacteria > Bacillota_I > Bacilli_A > Erysipelotrichales > Erysipelotrichaceae > RGIG5669. Next base: position 3,067 of record CAKUWO010000046.1, on the reverse strand, counting down.
AGATGATGAATAAGAAAATTAAATTAATTATCTTTTTATTCGTTCTTACACTAATCCTTGGTGGTTTCTATATCAATGTAGTTAACCGCAGTAATTTAAAAACAGGATCTTTCATCATTAAAGAAGGTAGTAGTTCTAAAGAAGTATTTAAACAATTAGAAGAAGAAGGCTTTATCAAAGACGCTGAAATTACAAGATATTATTCACGTTTCTTTCATAACTCGGATTTTAAACAGGGAAAATATGAAATTCCTGCATTGGAACTTGATGATTTAATTGATTATCTTTCTAATAGTGCCAATATCGTTCAAGAAACAACAACCATTACCTTTATTGAAGGCGATTGGCTTAAAGATATGGCTAATAGAATTGCAACTAATACTAATTTAGATGCTGAAGGCTTGCTTAACTATTGGAATGATGAAAATGTTATTAGATCTTATATGAATGATTATCCATTCTTAACAGAAGATATCTTTAATGAAGATGCTAGATATCATCTTGAAGGATATTTATTCCCTAATACCTATGAATTCTTTGTCGATACTAATTATGATGCTGTAACACGTAAAATGCTTAATGAAACATTGCGCATTTATAATAAATATTTGGAATCTTTCAATAATTCTGAATTATCAATCCATGAAATCTTTACTTTAGCTTCTATTGTTCAATATGAAGCAGGCAAGAAAGAAGACATGGAGAAAGTAGCTGGTGTCTTTTTTAATCGTTTAAATGATGGTATGAAATTACAATCATCGGTAACAGTATGTTATGCCCTTGATTTAGAAGATAAGAGTGATTGGAAACAATGCGAATATAATCCGGATTATGATAGCCCATATAATACATATATGTATAATGGTTTACCACCTGGACCAATTTTAAACCCTGGTGAAGATGCTCTTAATGCTGTCTTAAATCCAGACGAAAACGATTATTATTACTTCGTTGCTGATGTTTGTGGCGATGGAGAAGTATATTATGCATCAACATATGCTGAACATCAAGAAAATGTGAGAAAGTATTTATGGTGCTACTAAACAACGATTTGCCACATATCTTCATTGGTATTGCTGGTGGTACAGCTAGTGGTAAAACTTCAATCGCAAAAAAGATTGTTGATTCTTTTAAAGATACTAATTCAGTAGTTATCCTTAAAGAAGATGATTATTACAAAGACCAATCGCATTTAACTTTAGAAGAGCGCATTAAAACCAATTATGACCATCCTTTAGCTTTTGATCATGATTTATTAATTAAACATATTGATGAACTAAAACAAGGCAAAGATATTAATAAACCAACTTATGATTTTGTTACTCATAATCGTTCAAATATCACCGAAGTAGTTAAGGCTGCTGATGTTATAATTCTTGAAGGTTTATTTGTTTTGGAGAATAAAGAAATTAGAGATCGTTTAGATATTAAAGTCTTTGTTGATACACCTGCTGATTTACGTTTTATTCGTCGTTTAACTCGTGATATTGAAGAAAGAGGTCGTACAATGGAAAGTGTTATTAATCAATACTGCAACACTGTGCGTATCATGCATGATGAATTTATTGAACCAAGTAAAAAATATGCTGACATTATTATTCCACTTGGTGGAGAGAATGTCATTGCTATCGATTTATTAGAAACAAAAATTGATAGTATTCTCAAACATAAAATGCTAAAATAGCCAAGAAAAGAGGTAACTATGGAAGAGAATAAAGAAAAGTTTTATGTCACCGAAGAAGGTTTAAAAGATTTACAAAATGAATTAGATAATTATATTCATGTTGTTAAAGTCGAAAATATTGAAGATTTAAAAGCCGCTCGTGCACAAGGCGACTTATCAGAAAATGCCGACTATGATGCCGCAAGAGAAAAGCAGGCTGAAATTGAAGCACGTATTAAAGAACTTGAATATATGATTCGTAACGCTGAAATTATTTCAGGTAAGCGTTCAAATAAATATGTTCGTTTAGGTTCTACTGTTAAACTTGAAGAAATGGATACTCACAATACTTTAGAATATACTATTGTTGGTTCTGTTGAAGCAGATCCTCTCAATGGACGTTTATCTAATGTTACGCCTTTAGCTATTGCTATTCTTGATCAAAAGGTTGGTTCTATTGTAACTGTTAAAGTTGATGAACCATACGAAGTAAAAATCTTATCAGTTAAGTAGGATTTAATTAATTATTCAACAATAAAAGGATAGGGAGGACCTATTCTTTTTTATGTTTAGAAAAATATTAATTGTAGTGATATTAAATCTTGTTCTTTTTATCTTGAATATTTATAGTTACTATTTGAATCGAATAAAAGAAATAAAATTGATAATGGCACCAATAATTAAAGAAAAAGTAGTTAATGATGGTTATTTTCTTTATAAAGAAAAGAAAGAAGAATTGCCTTTAGAAGATGAAATCATTGAAGATAAAAAGATTAATAAAAAAGAAGAAAAGAAAGAAATTATTAAAGAGCCTCTTAATGAAATGATATATGAGGAAAGCTATATCGAAGAAAAGCCTTATATCTTAGAAGGAATAAAAGATATTCATATTTTAAAAGGTTCTAGTTATGATGAATTATTTACTGCTTTATGCAAAGATATCAAAACCAATCAAACAATCAATTTTTCAATGGCTTCTATTGATTTAAGTAAAGCTGGAATATATGAGTTAATTTATCATATTGGAGATCAAGAAAGCACTATAAAGGTATATGTAGATGAATAAGATATTAAGAATCTTATTTTTGCTGCTAATCTCTTTACTACTTTTATTTATCTATACTAAGCCAATATATTCGTCATTTGAATTAAGTGATCAAATTGAAATTGAAGTAAGAGGTGAGGTGAAGAAAGAGGGGTTATATAAGCTTAATAGAAATGCTACATTATCAGACTTATTGAATATTATCGAACTTAAGGAAAGTGCTGATATATCTTCTTTATCTTTATCATCTAGACTTATAAATAAACAAATTATTATTGTTCCTAAGATTAAAGAAGAAATATTAATCTCAATTAATTCAGCATCAATTAAAGAATTAATGGCTTTAAATGGTATAGGTG
>CAKUWO010000045.1 GCA_934699415.1 uncultured Erysipelotrichaceae bacterium | reverse complement strand
GCCTTTATTTGTTTTAAAGATTGATACATCTTCATCCTTAAAACCATAGCGATATTCATTATTTAAGATTTCTTCAGCTTTATTTGCCATTTTCTTTATCGCTTTCTTCAATCATTTGTTTCATTGCATCAACACCAATCAATCCACATTTGATACGATTTGGTTGCTTATAAAGAGTATCAAAAGCTTCAGCTTCAAGTAATTCTTCGCCACCCTTGCCATCTTTAAGCATTGATTCATATCGATTGATGATATCAAGAGCTTCACTTTTGGATTTTCCTTTAATTAAATCACTTAATATTGAAGTTGAAGAAGTGCTTATAGCACATCCACGACCATCAAAGCGTACATCTTTAACTATATTGCCATCGATTAACATCTGCACTGTAATATCATCAATGCATGATGAAGAAGCCATATGTTTACTATTATAACGCTCATCTTCTACTAAACCTCTATTATGAGCTTTAGTATAATGGTCTATTATAATAGCTCTTTTTAAATTTTCATCCATCATAAAATTGCTCCTAAACATTTATCTAAATCACAATCTTTAAGTACTTCAAATAAATAATCTATTTCTTCTTTTGTGTTATAGAAATAAAGTGAAGCACGAACAGTCTCACTCGCTTTAATAACATCTGGAAGAATCTTAGCACAATGAGTTCCGGATCTTACAGCAATATTGCAAGAAGCTAAATAACCACCTACATCTTGTGCAAATACTCCATTAACATTGAAAGCAAAAATTCCTATATCGCTATTAGGATTATAAACTTCAATATTATCCAATTCTTTAGCTTTTTCGTGAAGGTAGGCTGTTAATTCTTTTTCATAATTTGCGATATTTTCCATACCAATATGAGATAGATAATTAATAGCCGCTCTTAAGCCTAACACTCCTTCAATATTAGGCGTTCCTGACTCGAAACGCATAGGAATATCTTTAAGTGCAAATCTTCCATCACGATAAAAAAAGGCATTAGAATCGCCACCATAACAAAGAGGCGTCATCTTTTTGAGCAAGTCATATTTTCCATAAAGGATGCCAACCCCGCTAGGTCCTAACATTTTATGTGATGAAAAACTTAAAAAATCAATATCACTATCAATAACATCTGTTGGTTTATGAGGAACTGATTGAGCTCCATCAACTGCTACAACTCCCCCTACTTTATGAACTAAAGAAGCAATCATTTTACTATTTTGAATCTTGCCCATTACATTACTAATTTCTGCAAAAGTACATACTTTAACTTTTTCATCTAAAACTTTTAATAAATTTTCTTCAGTAATATAACCATCTTGGTCAAGAGGAATATAGCGAATAATTGCGCCTTTTCTTTTAGCTACTTCAAACCATGGCAAAATATTAGATGCATGTTCAGCTTCAGTCAATAAAATAACATCATCTTTTTTTAGATTATTTAAAGCATAGCCAAAAGCTACTAAGTTAAGCGATGCTGTTGCACCACTTGTATAAATAATTTCTTCTGCATTTTTGGCATTAATAAATCGAGCTACAACATCTTTAGTGCCATCGTATAAAACACTAGTATCATAAGATAATTTATAGTCACCACGATGAACATTAACGGAATGGTTAAGATAATAATCATTAACTGCATCAATAACTACTTGAGGTTTAAAAGATGTAGCTGAAGAATCTAAATAGATAAATTCTTTATTATTTTGAAACATCGGAAAATCTTTTCTTATAGCTTTAACATCGAACATATTTTATCTACCTCCTTATTAATATCATTTAATAAATCATTGCTATTAGGATAATTGCTTAAAGTATTCTCATCAGGAATTAAATATCCTTTAATAATTATGGCTAATGCTTGATTATTATTTAAACCACGGGAATTCATATAGTAGAGTAAATCATCATCGACCGTACCAAAGCTAAGTGCATGTCCAGCATTAACTTCTGATTCATCAATTAAAAGAATCGGATCTATACGACAGTTTTTAATATCTTTAAGTGTTAAACAACGTGTTGTTTGGTGAGTTGAAGCATATTTATGACCTTTTGGAATATTACCAATAACACGCATATCAAGTTTCCCTTCAAGGCAAACAAGATAATTATCTATATTACAACTTGATACATAAGCATTAGTTACTTTAATTTCAATATTATTTTTATCTTTAACAAGGCAATAAGAAGTTATATTTAATTCAGCATTTTTTAAAAGATTAAGTTCTGTTTTTTGGTAATAAGCATGAGCATTTAAACTAATATAAATGATATTTGTCTTAGACCCAACTGTTCCAATTTCATTTAATTTGATATCATGACTAGCTAAATTAACAATCAAAAGATTAAGTTCTTTTTCTTTAATATCATAATTAATAATGCTGTCTTCTTTTAAAATAATTGTTTGATAAGCATTGCATGAATCATCAATTAGATATTTATTCAAATTATTCATATTAAGCACCTTTATGACGTGCACAAGTACCTAAAGAATAAGCTAATGGTTTCTGTAATTCTTTATAATCAATACCCAATTCATCATAGAGCCAGTCATAACCATCATTATCAATTCTTTCAACTAATTCATAATCGCCTTCACATACTATTTTGCCATCAAATATAACATGTGCATGGCTCGGTTTAAGCATCGAAAAGAAGCGATCATAATGTGACACAATCATCAAAGCTGTTTTTTCTTGTTGATGATTTTCTAATATAGCATCAGCAACAATCTTAACAGCATCAACATCAAGACCTGAATCAATCTCATCTAACATAGCAATTGATGGATGAATCATTAACATTTGTAAAATTTCATTACGTTTCTTCTCACCACCAGAGAAACCATCATTTACAAAACGCATAGCTAAATCATTTTTCATCTTTAACTTCTTAGTTATTTCGTTCATTTGTTTAGCAAATGAAAAGATAGAAATGGTTTCATCTCTTGAAGCATTAATTGCTGCTCTTAAAAAATCAGAATTAGTAACACCAGCTATTTCGCTAGGATATTGCATCCCCAAAAATAAGCCTTTGCGTGCTCTTTCATCAACTTTCATTTTTAAAACATCTTCACCATTAAAAAGAATTTCACCAGATGTAACTTTATATGCTGGATGACCCATGATAGTTTGTAAAAGTGTTGATTTACCATTACCATTTGGGCCCATAATCGCATGAATCTCGCCACTTCTAACTTCTAAATCAATTCCTTTTAATATTTCTTTATCTTCTACACTAACGTGTAAGTCTTTAATTTTTAATAAATTCATAAATGCCTCCGCTTGAGAAATTATAGCACAGCAAGCGTTAAGTCATGAGAAATACACTTTTTATATCACTTAAAGTTCAGATAAGCAGCATAAACTAACTTTAAATCTTTTTTTCTTTTAGAGTATAAGAAAAATGGGTTATAATTTTGATGTTTTAGGAGGCTTTATGAAAAAGGAAGAATTCTTTAAAAAATTCTGGTTTGTTATCGTAATTGCAGTCTTAGCCGTAGGATTTGTTGGCTATTATGCCATCTATTCTGCTAAAAACGCTCCAGTTACTGTAGAAACCAAACAAAAAGACGGAAAATATCTCATCTATTCATTAAACGATGATGCATATACCGCAGATGAGCTCTACGATGAGCTTTATAGCCAGCTTGGAGAAAGTGCTGCTATTACTTCTTATGAAAGAATGGTTGTCGATAAAGCAATTGAAACGACCTCAGAAATGAAAGAAACTGCCGCTAACTCTGCTGCCTATTTATTGCAGAATTATAAATCTGCTGAACTTGATTCTGAATTAAAGAAAATGGGTTTTGGTGGTATTGATGGTTTAAATGATTACTATATCTACTTACAGAAATCATCACGTTTCGCTAAAGATTATTTCACTAATCGTTTAGATGAACTTGTAATACCTTATGTTGAAAAAAACAATTCTAAGATTATTTCTCACATCCTCATCAAAGTAGCTAACGTTGAAAAAGTTACTAACGATGATAAAACCACTACTCTTATTCCTCATCCAACAGATGAAGAACAAGCTAAACTCGATGCCGTATTAAAAGCACTTGAAGATAAAGATTTTGCTGAAGTAGCTAAAGAATATTCTGAAGATGGTTCTGCAAGTTCTGGTGGATCACTTGGTTATTTTGATAAATCATCTTCAGAGAAATATGTTGCTGAATTCTATAATGGTGCTGTTAATTTAAAAGAAGGACAAGTAAGTGAACCTGTTGTATCGCAATATGGTTACCATATCATTCGTTGTGATGCATCTGAGCCTAAATCATTACTTGATAATGATTCATTTATAGCTAATCTTACTAATGCATATTCCGCAAGATATACAGTTGCTTTATATGAAAAAGGTGAAGAACTTGGTATCACAATTGAAGATGAAAAACTTAAAACTGCTATCAATAATGTTTTAGAAAGTGCTAGAAATGAAATTACTAAAGAAAATGAAGAGGAGGCAAAATAAAATGAAAAAATTATTAATTCCATTAATGATTGCATCCCTTCTTTTGGCATCAGGATGTAGTAAAGATAACACTGCTAAAGTAAGTGATAGTGATAAAGTTTTAATTGCTGCTCCAAAAGACAATTTTACGAAACAGGAATTATTTGATTTTATGAAGCAACAAGATTATTCTTCAATCGTTATCGGCAGCATTGCTGAAAAAATTGCTTTGGCTGAAGGTTCAACAGAAGAAGAACTTAGTGCTGCTGCAGATACAACTATTTCTCAATACGAAGCAATCTATACCACCAACTTTGAAAAATTAGTTAGTAACTATGGTGGACTTGATGCTTTCAAAAAAGTGCTTGTACGCTCATTAGCAACTTCAGCTTTAGCTGATAAATATATCAACCTTAACTTTGATAAATATCTTACAAGTTATAGCCCTATTAAAGCTCAAATTGTTTATTTTGATAATTTAGATACTGTTGATACATTTAGAACTCGTTTCAATAAGGGTGAAGATTTCGCTACACTTGCTAAAGAATTAGGTTATAGCTTAGATGCTAAAGCTCAAATTTATACTGATAAAGATGAATTACCAGTTGAAGTAAAAGAATATATCAATAATACCGATGCTCTTGGATTATCAGATAATATTAATACTGCAGCAACTGCAAAAGATAGCGAAGGAAATGCTACATCTACTCCTCGTTATTATCTCATCAACATCATTGATCGTGATGTAAATAACTATAAAGACGACTTTGTAAACTATATGAAAAATAAGATTGATGCTAAAGAAGTATTAAATTATTATTTTGATCTTTATAACGTTACAATCCATGACCAAACAACCTATGATCTACTTAAAGATGAATATACAGGACTTAAGAAATAATGTGCATCTTTTGTAAGATTATTAAAGGTGAAATCCCTTCAAAAAAAATATATGAAGATGATGATGTTTTAGCTATTCTTGATATCTCTCAAGAAACGAGAGGTCATACACTTGTTTTACCTAAAAGACATTTTGACAATATTCTCGAAATAGATTCTGAATATTTAAGTACGATTATGCCTAAAGTTCAAATGGTCGCTAAATTGGTTACATCTAAGCTTCATGCTGAAGGATTTAATTTAGTTGTTAATACTGGTGAAGTAGCAGGACAAACCGTTATGCATCTTCACTTTCATATCATTCCCCGCTATGTTCAAGAAACAATTAAAGCTGATACAAGCGAAGAAGG
>CAKUWO010000044.1 GCA_934699415.1 uncultured Erysipelotrichaceae bacterium | reverse complement strand
TAAATTCATAAGGATTACGGAAAGGAGAACCCAATGAAATTTATGTTAGATATCCAGTTCTTTGCTTCTAAGAAGGGTGTTTCTTCAACAAAGAACGGACGTGATTCACATTCTAAGCGCCTTGGTGCTAAGAAATCTGATGGTGAATTCGCTACGGCGGGATCGATCCTTTATCGTCAACGTGGAACAAAGATTCATCCAGGTCTTAACGTCATGAAGGGCGGCGATGATACGCTGTTCTGCACTGTTGACGGTATCGTGAAGTTTGAACGTCTCGGAAAGAACCGTACAAAGGTATCGGTTTACCCAATTGCCTAAAACGCAAAAGCCCTTATGAGGGCTTTTTTGTTTAGAAGGAGGATATATGCAATTTATCGATCGTGTTAAAATTCGACTAAAAGCAGGAGATGGTGGAGATGGCCTTATTGCTTTCAGACATGAAAAATATGTGCCTTTAGCAGGACCAGCAGGGGGAGACGGCGGAAACGGCGGATCTATCTATTTTGAAGCTGACTCCAATAAAACTACCCTCCTAGATTTACGTTATAAAAAGAAAATTGTTGCTGAAGATGGTGAAAAAGGCAAAACAAAAAATATGTATGGTAAATCAGCTGATGATGTTACAGTACGTGTACCTTTAGGAACTATTATTCGTGACATCAATACTGGTAAAGTTTTAGCTGATTTAACTAAAGCTGGCCAAAAAGAAGTTATTTGTAAAGGCGGTAAAGGCGGTAAAGGTAACCGTCATTTTGCAACATCTAAAAATAGTGCTCCGGAACATGCTGAGCTTGGCACACCGGGTGAAGAATATGAAGTTGAAATTGAACTTAAATTATTGGCTGATGTGGGCCTTGTGGGCTTACCATCTGTTGGTAAATCAACACTTTTATCAATGATTTCCTCAGCTCGTCCAGAAATCGCCGATTATCCCTTTACTACGCTTACTCCTCAACTTGGTGTAGTTAAAGTAGATTCATCTTTCTCTTTTGTCATGGCTGACCTTCCAGGTTTGATTGAAGGGGCATCTAAGGGTAAAGGTTTAGGGCATGATTTTCTTAAACATGTTGAAAGATGTCGCCTTTTAATACATGTTCTTGATATGGGACATGAAAATCCTATTGAAGATTTTGAAATTATTAATAACGAGCTTAAAGAATATCCAGGACATCTTGAAACTAGACCAATGCTTGTTTTAGCTAATAAAATGGATGAAGAGAATGCTGAAGAAAAATTAGCACTTTTTAAAGAAAAATATCCTGATTATAAAGTATTCCCATCAATTACTTTATTAGGTGAAGGCTTACAAGCAATGCTATATGAAGTTAAAAATGAACTCCCTAAGATTCCTTTATTCCCACTTTATGAAGAAAATAATGAATCATATAAGAGCTTTAAGTTTGTACCTGAGCAAGACTTTACTATCACTAAAGCTCATGATGGCTCATATCTTGTAATTTCATCCAAGGTTGAGAAGGTATTAGGCACTGTTGATTTGCATACCGAAGATGATATGTTACGTTTTGCACGTACTTTGCGTCGCATTGGTATTGATGATGCTTTAAGAAAAGCTGGATGCCAAGATGGCGATGAAGTTACAATTGGCGATATCACTTTTGTCTTTGATGAAGCAGAAGAGGATTTTTAATAAATTGATACAATAATAAGGAGGTGAAAAGAATGATTGGTTTTCTTAGAGGGATAGTCTTTAGCTTTGGAAGCGACTATCTATTATTAGAAGTAAATGGTGTTGGGTACCGCATTACTTTTTACCATCCTGAAAAGATTAAAATTGGTGAAGAATTATTAATTTATACTTATCAAAACGTAAGAGAAGATGAAATATCTTTATACGGTTTTTTAAGTTTAGAAGAATATGATTTATTTACCAAGTTAATTACTGTTAAGGGTTTAGGACCTAAAACAGCATCATCCATCTTAGCTAGAGTTAGTGTTAATGATATTCTTAAAGCAATTGAGAGCGATGATGTAGCTTTTATGAAGAAAATGCCAGGCATTGGTGCTAAAACAGCTAGTCAGATTATTCTTGATTTAAAAGGTAAATTACAGACTTTACCTAAGACTAATGTTTCTAAATATGATTCTAAATTTGATGATGTAATTGCTGCTTTAAAAAGTTTAGGTTATAAGCAAGGGGAGATTGAAGCTATTATCCCAACCCTTGCAAAAGAAGAACTTGATACTAATGCTTATATTCGTAAAGCTTTGAATTTATTGCTTAGATAGGAGGAAAGATGGAAGATAGATTACTCTCGGCTAATGCTGAAATTGGTGATGATGATCGTTTTTTAAGACCACAATACCTTTCCTCTTACGTTGGGCAAAGTGCTTTAAAAGAGAATTTAGATGTTTATATTAAAGCTGCTAAAATGCGTGATGAATCTTTAGATCATGTCTTGCTTTATGGTCCTCCAGGACTTGGCAAAACAACTCTAGCTTATATCTTAGCTAATGAAATGGGGACGCATATTCATACAACTAGTGGACCTGCTATCGCAAGAGCTGGTGATTTAGCAGCTATTTTATCAACTTTACAAGCAGGTGATGTTTTGTTCATAGATGAAATTCATCGTTTACCTAAAAATGTTGAAGAAATATTATATCCAGCAATGGAAGATTTTTATTTAGATATCATGGTAGGGCAAGAACAGGGCAGTCATTCTATTCGCCTTGATTTGCCACCTTTTACTCTTGTAGGCGCTACAACAAGAGCAGGTGATATCTCAGCACCTTTAAGAGATCGCTTTGGCATTGTATCCAAACTTGAATATTATACCTTTGATGAATTAACACAAATTCTTAAACGTACATCAAGAGTTTTGGAAACAGAAGCTGATGATGATTCATTATATGAAATAGCCAAAAGAAGTCGTGGAACACCACGTATTGCCAATCGTTTATTTAGAAGAGTTAGAGACTTCTCGCAGGTGTTAAATGATGGTTTAATTACTGCTAATTTAGCTATTGATTCTCTAACAAGACTTAAAGTAGACGCTCTTGGGTTAGATGAAGTGGATCGTCGCTATCTTTTGGGTATTATTAATAGATTTAATGGTGGTCCTGTTGGTGTTGAAGCTATTGCATCTGCAATTGGTGAAGAAGCAATGACACTTGAAGATGTTTATGAGCCATATCTTTTACAAATAGGTTTTATTAATCGTACAAGTAGAGGTAGAATGGTTACCCAAAAAGCCTATGAGCATTTAAGAATCAATACTAATTTACCTTTATTTGAGGAACGTCTATGAATTGGGGTTTATATATTTTCTTTTTAGTAGTTACTATAAGCGTATCTATATTTATTAACTACAAACGCACTATAAAACAGAATAATCTTTATCATGCGATTAGTACTTCTAATCTTAAAGAATTCGATGATTATGCTAAAGGTTTGACAACTTTATTCTTCTCTAAAAAATATCTTGCAAGACTACGTTTAGATTTAGTATTAAAGATGAAAAATGCACCAGAGATTGAGAAAACTCTAAAGGAATGTGAAAAATATATGCATTCTCAAAAAGAAAAAACTGATCTCTATTTAAAAGCTTTTAATTACTATATGCCTTTAAAGAATAAAGAGAAATGCCTTTATTATCACGATAGAATTAAGACCTTAAAAGATAAATCGGTTTATAAAGAAATAGATCGTGCTTATCTTATTTGTTTTGAAGGCAACACAAGTTATGAAGAAGAATTATTAAAAGAAATCAGTGAAATGGATCCTAAATTTGCAGGAGTAGATGAATATATTCTCTCATGCCTATATCACAATCTTAATAATCGTAAAAAAGAAGAACAATATCTTAAGTTATCAAAACAACATATTGAAGAATTAGCACATTATTATAAAGTTCAAAATAAACAAGCTAAAAAGAATAAAAAATAAGATATCTATTAATAGTAGATATCTTTTTTAATATTTTATTTAATATTTAAATCTTCAATCAATTTCTTTAAAGCATTAAAGCTTTCACTTGAAATATCATGTTCAATAAGACAAGCATCTTCATATGCTTGATTTTCTTCTACACCTAAATGGATTAATAATTTGCCAATTAGACGATGACGCTCATACATCTTAGAAGCTATCTTTAACCCTTCTTTAGTTAAAGAAACATTATTGTTATTGATAGTTATATAACCATCAGCACTTAATTGTTTAAGAGCGATTGATACTGTAGGACGTGAAAAAGATAAGTAATCAGCAATATCGATAGCTCTTATAGGATTTTTTGTTTCTGATAGTATTAAAACGCTTTCTAAATAATTCTCTATTGTTTCATTTCTTGACATGTAACAATTTTAACTCTTTTTGGCTTTATCTTAAAGCATATAGCTTTTTAAATAAGTAAATATAGATTACAATTAAAACTAATTTGAGGTGAATAAAATGAAATTTAATGAAATGAAGTATGAAAGAGTTGATTATGAGCTTACATCTTCTAAGATGAATGAATTATTAGATGCAATGGAAAAAGCTCAAAACAAAGAAACTTTTCTTGATTTATTTTTTAAATTGAATGATGTAAGATCTCATCTTTTTACAATGATGATCTTATGTTCCATCAGACATTCTATTAATACTGCTGATGAATTCTATGATGAAGAAACAAACTATTGGAATGAAACTTCACCACTTTTTGAAGCTATTGAAGATCGCATGCGTAAGATTTGTGACGAAGTATCTTTTAAAGAAGAATTATATGATGAAATACCTTTAACTTTCTTTAAATTAAATGAATTTAAAATGAAATCATTTAGCGAAGAGATAGTACCTTTACTTGTTGAAGAAAATAAATTAGGTACTGAATATGGCAAGTTAAAAGCTTCTGCTAAGATTTCTTTTGATGGTAAAGTTATGAATCTTGCGGAAATTACATCACTTTGTGAAAGTAGTGACCGTAATATTCGTAAACAAGCAAGCGCAGCTAAGTATGATTGGTATCAAGCACATGAAGATGAATTTGATGATATCTATGATCGCATGGTTAAAGTACGTAATGAAATGGCTTTAAAACTTGGTTATAAGAACTATGTTGAATTAGCTTATTACCGTATGAATCGTCTTGACTATGATCAAGAAATGGTTGCTGGATATCGTAAACAGATCCTTGATTATGTAACTCCATTAGCTAATAAAATCTATGAAAAACAGTGCAAAAGAACTGATTTAGATAAACTTGAATATTATGATTTAAATTATCATTTCAAGAGTGGCAATGCGTTGCCTTCAGGAACTAGTGAAGATTTAATCAATGCGGCATCTAAAATGTACCATGAGATGAGTCCTGAAACTGGTGAATTCATTGATATGATGATTAATGATGAACTTTGGGACTTAATTGCGAAGCCTAATAAAGAATTAGGTGGTTATGAAACCGAAATTCCTGAATATAAATCACAATTCATTTTCTCCAACTTTAATGGAACTTCTGGAGATGTTGATGTCTTGACACATGAAGCCGGACATGCCTTCCAGACATTTATGGCTAAAGATATTAAAGTTATTGATTTAAGTTGCCCTACAATGGAGAGTGCTGAAATTGATTCGATGTCAATGGAATTCTTTGCATATCCTTGGATGGAATTATTCTTTAAAGAAGATACATTAAAATATAAATATACACATATGGCTGGTACTGTTACTTTCTTGCCTTATGGTGTTTTAGTAGATCATTTCCAAGAAGAAGTATATACTCACCCTGAATGGTCAAAAGAAGAAAGAAAAGCTTGTTGGCGCAAATTAGAAAAGATATATACACCATTTAAGAATTATGACGAATGCCCATTCTTGGATAAAGGTACATGGTGGTATCAACAAGGTCATATCTTCCAAATGCCATTCTATTACATTGATTACACTTTAGCACAAGTAGTAGCTCAACAATTCTTTGTAAGAATGAGTGAAAAAGATCCTACATATTGGGAAGATTATAAACACTTATTAAAACTTGGTGGTACACGTTCTTTTACTGAGCTTGTTAAAGAAAGCAATTTAAAATCACCATTTGAAAAAGGATGCATTGAAGAGATTGTTGGCTATTTAGATAAGACCCTTGATAGTATTGATGATACAAGTCTTTAATAAAATGAACTAATTAATAGGATGTGAATCTAACTCTGATTGAGATAGTTTCTCGTCTTTTTATTCTTAGTAAGAGAGCACGAGAATATATAAAGTAAGAATATCCTAAATGCTATAATAAATGTAATAAGTGGCAAGAAATATAAAGGCAGTGG
>CAKUWO010000043.1 GCA_934699415.1 uncultured Erysipelotrichaceae bacterium | reverse complement strand
CGGCTGATGTAGCGTAAGCAAGATAAGCACGTTGCCGGATAATAGCTCCCTATTAGGGAGCTTTTTCTTTGGTTAAATTTATTATTTAAAATCATTTTTAAGGCATTATTTATGCCTTTTATTTAATGTGTATTCCAAACATAGGCATTATCTAAATTAACTAAAAAAAGACTTTAAAAAGCTTTATATTCTTCAATAATAAAAGAAAAGCCAATCTTATCGATTGGCTTATTTTTAGTTTACTTTTCTTTTTCGTTAATAGCACTTTGTAAGGTTACTTTAAATTCTAATTCTCTATCTTTATTATTGACGTTGCGAACTACCTTGATTTTTACCTCATCTCCTACATTATGTTTAAGCATAATAGAACTAATATCAGAGTAGGAAGTAATTTCTTGTCCATCAAATTCAATAATGCGGTCATTCTTCTCAAGTCCGGCTTCATCAGCTGCTGAGTTTTTAGTTACTTCAGTTATATATAAACCTGGTTCTAAGTTATAAGGGTTATAGGTTGTAAAATCGTAAAGCTTAACGCCTAATGTTGCACGATTTTTAACATAGCCATTCATCATTAAATCATTAGCTATTTTAGAAACAATATTAGATGGAATAGCATATCCTAAACCTTCGATTGTGGTGCTTGAGAAAGAAGAAGAAGAGCTTTTAGCATTTACAATACCAATTAATTCACCTTTGATATTAAATAAACCGCCACCAGAGTTACCTTCATTTACTGCAGCGTTGGTTTGGAAGACGGTCATCTTCTCGTTATTAACAGTAATTTCTTTATTAGTAGCTGAGATAATACCGTTACTTACAGCAATACCAGATCCTAAAGGATTACCAATAACAATTGCATCATCACCAAGTTCTACCAAGTCAGAATCAGCGACTTCAGCATATTTTAAACCTTGAGCTTCAATCTTAATAACAGCGATATCAGTTTTAGCGTCTGTACCAATTAATTTAGCTTCATATATATTGCCACTAGAATCTTTTACACTAACTTCAGTTGCTCCTTCAATTACATGGTTATTAGTAATAATATAACCATCTTCAGAGATAAGAACACCAGAGCCCATTGAAACACTTGTTGATTCACGATAGAAGAAATCAGAAGTTTTAATCTTTGATGTGATTTCAACGACACTATCATAAGCTACACTAATCGCTTTTTTAACATTACTTTCTTCTTTGGTAGTTTTAGAACTATTTTGAATAACAGTGTTCGGAGTTACAGTCGGTGAAGGATTATTGGCTGATAGATTAATATATGAACCAAGATAACCACCACTTATTGCTAATAAAAAAATAAGTAAATAACTCAATATTTTTTTCATTATTCATCACCTCGATTACTATTTTAATTAAGATTGTGAAATAAAAGTGAATTATGAATGATATAATGCTAAAGATGAGAAAAAGAAGTATTAGAAAAATATCACACAAGAGTGCCAAATCACTTTTTACAACTACAGGATTATTCCTTTGTTTATATGCCCTTAGTGTTTTATATTTACCACCATTAGTTTATGGTTATTTAATTAGTATTGAATCGCCAATTCTTCTAGGAATTAGTGCTGACTATTATGCCTTAGGTATCTTTTATTTAATTTATGTCATATTTACTATAGGTATTTTTTATATCTTGAGCATAGTTTCAGGAATCCATATTAAAGAGATTTGTCGCCCATGTTCCTTCTCTTTTAAAAGATGTATCACTGAATCTTTATTATTGACTGCTATTACATTATTCGCATGGACTTTTTCAGGTTTGTTACTTAATCGTTTTACGATTAGTTCACCATTTTTAGCACCTATCGGCATGTTGCAAGCTGAGAAATATTTTACTGAGCCACTCTATTTATTTATCTTTATTATCGTGACACCATTTGTGGAAGAATTTGCATATCGTGGTATTTTATTAAGATTATTAGGTCGTTTTGGGAATGATTTTGCGGTTTTTGCTATCGCTTTTATCTATGCGGTTGCTCATACTAACTTGGCTGAGATGTTTCCATCATTTATCATGTCTTATCTTTTAGCTAAATTGACATTATCAAAGAAATCAATATTACCAGCAGTTGCGGTACATATGACTTTTAATTCTATTTTAATTCCAATGGTTTTAATTCCTGAGGGTTATGGTTTTTGGGTTGCAATTATTATGGTTGCGATTATTGCATCTGCTGCAGCTATTGTTTTCTTTAGGCTTAATCCTAATGTCGTTATTAAAAAACAAAAACAATCTAAAGAAGTTATGGCTATGTTTTTTAAGACACCATCAGTTATCATCGCCATCTTGATGATGATTATTCATAGTATCTTATCTTATTACTTATAATATGATCAAAGAAATTATTAAAGACATTAATAAATTGAATAAAAAAGCATCTTTATGTACTAATAGTGATTTAAAGTATGCATTAGATTTAAAAGATACTTTAAATGTTCATAAACATGAATGTGTTGGGATGGCTTTAAATATGATTGGAATTAATAAGGCGATGATTATTGTCACTTTAAAAGATGAAGATTTAGTAATGGTTAATCCAAGAATTATTAATAAGAAAAATCCTTATTTTGCCGAAGAGAGTTGTTTGTCACTTTCTTATAGCAGTAAAGTTATTCGCTACCAAGAAATAGAAGTTGAATATTATGATACTTCAATGAAGAAACATCGTACTATTTATAAAGATTATCCAGCTCAAATCATTCAACATGAATGCGATCATTTAAAAGGAATTATAATTTAGCTATTTATAATCTAATAAAGGCGCTTTAAGGAGTGCTTTTTAAATAGTATTATTTTGATGATTAGCAGAAGATATAATATAAATATAAATAATTTTAAAGTATAGAATATTGAACTTATAAGATTAAAGATTAAGATTGAAACAAAAAAGCAAAAAAGAATATTTAAGTTGGTGAAAAAGAAAGGAGTTCTAAAAGGGTAACTATGGAAAAGAAAAGAATTGAAAGCATCTTGGATGGCAAGCCAAGAACTCCTGAAGAAACAGAAAGATTCTTTAAAGAAGCGAAAGAGTTTGAAAGAGAAAGAGAAGAATATTTCAAACAATTGGAAGCTCAAAATAATAAACCATCTGCTAAAGATGCATTAAAAGATAATAAACAATAAAAAACTTCATATAATGAACCTTTTAAAGTCAGATAAACTTAAAAGGTTCATTTTTTATATGAAATTAACTTATAAATAAAAGATAATGACATTATATTTTGTTTAGATACATTAGTTGTAGAACTAAAATTAAGTTAGGTTTATTGCTTTAAATATCTATATTTTATATGTGATAACAAAGAATAGGAGTACTTATATATCGCTGAAATTTAATCCCAATCTCTTTTTGAATATAAAAAAAGTTAGGTGTCATATACCTAACTATAATCTAATTATAAAAAATGGCAGGGGTGGAAGGAATCGAACCCTCATCAGCGGTTTTGGAGACCGTTGTACTACCACTGTACTACACCCCTAGCACTTGTAATATTCTACTTTAAAAATCAAATAAAGTAAAGAAAGAAATGTATAATGAAAGTATAAATAGATAGAGGTAAGAAATGATTGATTATAGTGAAGGAAGTGGAAAATGTTACCACATTGGTGTTGGCAAAGGTGATGTTGGTGAATATGTCATCATGCCCGGAGATCCTAAAAGATGTGCTAAAATTGCAGCTTATTTTGATGATTCTCAATTAGTTGGTGATAGTAGAGAATATGTAACCTATACTGGTTATTTAAATGGTACTAAAGTTTCAGTTACATCAACTGGTATTGGTGGACCTAGTGCATCAATCGCAATGGAAGAACTTGTAACTCTTGGTGCACATACATTTATTCGTGTTGGTACATGTGGTGGTATTGATACGAAAGTTATGGGTGGTGATTTAGTTATCGCTACTGCATCTATTCGCTTTGAAGGTACAAGTAAAGAATATGCTCCAATTGAATTTCCATCGGTTGCAAATTTAGATGTTACAAATGCTTTGATTTCAGCATCTAAGAAATTAAATGAAAGATATCATGTGGGAGTTGTGCAATGTAAAGATGCTTTCTATGGCCAACATCGCCCTGAGACCTTACCTAATCATTATGAATTAGA
This sequence comes from uncultured Erysipelotrichaceae bacterium, assembly GCA_934699415.1. Lineage (GTDB taxonomy): Bacteria > Bacillota_I > Bacilli_A > Erysipelotrichales > Erysipelotrichaceae > RGIG5669. Next base: position 2,704 of record CAKUWO010000043.1, on the reverse strand, counting down.
AGCTAAATGGGATGCTTGGCGCATGTTGCATACGAAAGCTAGTGAAATGGAGTCAGCGGCTTTATTTATTGTCGCCCAATATCTAGATGTTCGTTGTGGCACTGTTCTTTTAACTGTAGCTAATCAAGAGAGAGCTTTATTAGGTTTAGAAAATAAACAAGTTCATGATACCGATAGTGCAATTAGGGTAGCAATTGAAGCTATTAAGATTCTGATTGAAAATGACAAAGAAAATAAATAAATATTTCTTTCCTTTGCTAAGTTTGATTTACTTTCTTTTAATTACTAAAGATTTAAATTATAAGGTTGATAATCTTTCAACTTTAACAATAACTAAAGAAGGGCAATTCTTATTAATGATATTTATTGCTCTTCTTTTACTAAGCATTTATGTGGTATTTCATGATAAGAAAGAATTAATAATTGTAAGTTTATTATCATTTATGCCTGCTATCTTTCCATATCGTTATAATTTAAAGTCCTTACATCTTTTTGCATCTTACATCTCTTTTATGCTTTTGACATATTTCTTCGCAAAAGAAATTATTTATCGCTATTTTTTTAATATTCCAGCCTACTATATATTATTGACAGGTTTAGCTTTAGCAGCAATTATTTTTAGCTATTCTTTGATGATTAATATGTGGGTTGAAATAAGCTATCTATTAACACTTATCTTTCTACGTTGTTTATTTTTCTAGTTGTTGTAATTATTCTTAAATTTCGTTAAAATATAGCTCGGTATCCCCAGATGGCGGAATTGGTAGACGCACGCGACTCAAAATCGCGCGGAGAAATCCATGCCGGTTCAAATCCGGCTCCGGGGACCATTTAAGAATTAGACTTAGTCTTCGGATTAAGTTTTTTTATTGCTTCTTGAAGGGTGATAAGATAGATATATGAACTTAAAAGAACTTAAGCTAACTGAAAGAAGACAAAAGATATGCCATTCATTAGATTTAAATGATGAATATGATATTTTAGCTTATTATCCAAGTAGGTATGAATTCTATGAAGTATTAGCTTTTTCTTTATGGAAAGAGAGTGAAACGGTCGCCTTTAGAGCTAAAGTACTAACTTATCCATCAAGTTATCGGCCAAGAAGAAATCTTTTAATTACTACTTTTGATGTCTTATATGATGAAGAAGAATTGAAATTAACGATTTTTAATCGTCCTTGGTTAAGATTACAAGTTGGTGAAATGGTTTCTTTTATTGGCACTTATAATGGTAAAAATAAAGTAACTGTTACAAATTACAGCAATAAAGCTATAGATGAAATTGCAGGAATACAGCCAATCTATCCTTTGAAAGAGGGCATTACACAAAATGATATTAAAAAGATTATTTCTTTTGTTTATGAAAAATGTGAAGACTCTTTGAGTGAAACAATACCACAACGCTTTATTGAAAAACATCATTTAATTACTTATCAAGAAGCTATTAAAAATATTCATTTTCCTACTAATAAAAATAATTTATTAAAAGCTATTGCTAGACTAAAATATGAAGAATTCTTTAATTTCTTTGCGTTATTAAAACTTCAAAAAGAGAATAATCTACAAATGAAAAAAGCTAAAAAAATTGATCACAATCAAGTATTAGCTTTTATAAATAAATTTCCTTTTGAACTTACAATAGATCAAAAAGAAACAATCAATGATATTTTAAATGATTTAGCCTCTCCTTATGTCATGCATCGTTTAGTGCAAGGTGATGTTGGATGTGGCAAAACAGCAGTAAGCGAAGTAGCATTATACGCTGCTTATTTAGCAGGCTATCAAGCCGCCTTTATGGCTCCAACTGAAATATTAGCTCATCAGCATTTTTTATCTTTAAAAGAAGTCTTTGAAAATGAAAATATCAAAGTAGCTTGCCTAACATCATCTTCAAAAGATAATAAAGCCATTAAAGAAGAACTTAAAAAGGGTGAAATTGATATTCTTGTTGGAACGCATGCGATATTCCAAGATGATGTTATATATGCGAATTTAGGTTTAGTTATTACCGATGAACAACATCGTTTTGGCGTTAATCAAAGAAGAGCTTTAAACGCAAAAGGAAATCATCCAGATTATCTTTTAATGTCAGCAACCCCGATTCCAAGAACTTTAGCTTCATCAATTTATGGGGATCTTGATGTATCAACTATTATGAGCATGCCTGAAGGTAGAAAAGGTTGCGATACTATGCTTATTAAAGCTAATAGTATTAAACCAATTATTAATGAATTATTTGATTTATTAGAAGAAGGTCGACAACTTTATATCATTGGCTCATTAATTGAAGCAAATGAGGAATATAAAGCGATTGATGTTACAGGATTATATGAAGTTTTAAAAGAGAAATTCAAACCTTATAAAGTAGCTTTACTTCATGGACAGATGAAAAGTGAAGAAAAAGAGATGATTATGGAAGCTTTTATGAATAATGATATTCAAGTTCTTATTTCAACAACCGTGGTTGAAGTAGGGGTAAATGTTGAAAACGCTACTGCAATGGTGATATATAATGCTGAAAGATTTGGATTATCACAACTTCATCAATTAAGAGGACGTATTCAAAGGTCTAGCTATAAAGGTAAATTGTATTTATTAACAGCTTCTAAAGATAGTGATACTTTGAACCGATTAAATGTTTTAGTAAACACTAATGATGGTTTTAAAGTAGCTGAAGAAGATTTATATCAAAGAGGTCCAGGTGA
>CAKUWO010000042.1 GCA_934699415.1 uncultured Erysipelotrichaceae bacterium | reverse complement strand
CAATAAAGCTATTATCATCTTCTAAATAATAGAAATCTTTTTGTTCATATAAAGCAATAAAATCTTCATAGCTTAAAATAAAACGACTTCCTTTATTAAATTCATAAATATTATCATCTTTCATAATGAAAAAATCGTCTTTTGCAATATATAAACGTTGTTTTTGTTTGAGATAACATAACATCTCTTCTTGATTTTCAATCTTTTTCATAAACTATAATTTAAATTCAAATATGCATTTAACTGTTTCACCGCGCTTATATAATTCATGATTATATGGCACAGCAACAGTTTCTTTTAATTTACCACCAAGATGAATCAAAGTCTTATATGATGGTATATTATCAGGGCTACAAGTAATAATTAATTTATCTAAGCCATATTCTTCTTTAGCAATATCAAATAATTTGATACATGCATAATAAGCATAATGATGTCCACGATGTAGATGTCCTACCCAATAGCCAACATTTCCATAATAGTACATCTCTTCATTCATCCCAATACGTAAATCAATATGCCCCACTTTAAGACCATTATTTAAAATAATGTCATAAAAAAGCGTCTCTATACCATCGCTTGCGTCTTTAGCTTTAATTGCATAGCGTAAGTTTAGAGCTATTGGACATTCATCATTTTTTGATTGTCTAAAAAAGAAGGCCATATACCTTCTTAATTATATCACTTCAAAAGTTGATAAGTTCCATCTTCAAGCATCTTGAGATGGATACTATAGAATGCTTTAACCGCATCAATCATAGATTCAACATCTTTAACACCTGCTGTTTCTAATGGCGAATGCATTGCAAGTTGTGGTAAACCAATATCAAGTGATAATAATGATACTTGGCCATTAGAAATATTACCCAAAGTAGAACCTCCTCGCATATCGCTACGATTAGTAAAGTATTGATAAGGAATCTTATGCTCATCAAGTAATGATGTAAAGATAGCAGCACTTAAACCATCCGAAGTATATGATTGGTTAGCATTGTATTTAACTACTACGCCTTGATTCATATATGTATGATTGGTTGGATCATCTTTTTCAGGATGGTTAGGATGCGATGCATGAGCATTATCACATGATAATAACATTGAATCAGCTAAAGCTTTTGAATAACTAAAGCTTAAACTATCAGCAATATCTTTTAAATTACGTGCTAAGAAATCAGAATCGGCACCCTGTCTTGTTAAAGAACCAACCTCTTCATTATCAAAACATGCATAAACATTGATATTATGCTCATTTTCACTTTCTAAAAAAGCAACAAGAGTAGTATAAGCACATTCTAAATTATCGATATGAAATGATGAAAAGAATTGTTTCTCATGTCCCCAAAGGTAAGCTTTTTGACGAGGATATAAATAAAGGTCATATCCTACTAGATTTTCTTTTAAAATACCATTTTTATCAGCTAAATAAGCCTTAATATCAAAGTCTTTCTTGTCACTTACAAGTGGTAATAAATCAGCCTGAGGATTCATTTTAAAGCCATTATTAGCATCTCTATTCATATGAATTGCAACCGATGGAATGATGCAGAAATCTTCATCTAAGACAAAGTTTTTAGAGATTATCTTATTTCCTTCTTTAATAATAATTCTTCCAGCTAAAGACAATGGACGATCTAACCATGGATTATATAAAGGTCCACCATATACTTCAGTATTTAAACGCGAAAATTTATCACTAATTACCCCATTAGGTTTTACTTTAAATGATGGGCAATCAGAATGAGATGCAGCAATATTAAAAGATGGTTCATTTAATTCTTTACCTACTTTAAAAGCTAAAAAGGAAGTTTTATTACGTGTAATAAAATATTTACCGCCCTTTTCTAAATTAAATAATTCATTTTCTTTTAATTCTTTGAAGCCTTTCTCTAAGCACATCTTTGTCATATTATCAATTGCTTGAAAGGCTGTTGGTGAAGCATCTAAAAAATGCAACATATTATTAATATTAGTCATTATTTAATCCTTTCTAAGATACATGAAGCTTCTAAATGATCTGTAAATGAGAATTGATCATAAAGCTTTAAATCTCTTACTTCATAAGTTTTAGTTAAAATATCTAAGTCCCTTTTTAATGTCTTAGGATTACATGAAATATAAGCAATCTTTTTAGGTCCTTTACTTACTAAACCTAAAGCTAATTGTTTTGATAAACCACTTCTTGGTGGATCTACAAATAAGACATCAGCTTTTTCTTTAAGAATTAGTTTTTCAGCATCACCATAGATAAATAATGCATTATTAATTCCATTTCTTTTAGCATTATTAATTGCATCTTTTACGGCATTAGGATTAACTTCAATACCTTTAATCTCTTTAACATTTTTAGCTGCAAATAAAGTGATAGTGCCAATGCCACAATATGCATCAACAGCTTTTTCATCACCTTTTAATGCTAAATCATTAATTACTGTTGTATATATCACTTCAGCCATCTTTGGATTAACTTGATAAAAAGATGATGGTGAAATCGCAAAACGATATTCGCCCAAATTATCTAAAAGATAATCACGCCCATATAAATTCTTAATACTACCTTCCATCACTACTGATGTATCACGTGAATTAACACTACTATTAATACCGATAATTTCAGGATGTAATTTTGTTATTTCATGAATTATCTTTTGTGATGAATAGAATATCTTATTGCCTAATACAAAACATATCAAAGCTTTATTATCTTTAGATATCCTAAAAAGAATATGCCTTAAAGTGCCATTACCACTAATTGGATTATAGGCTTTAAGCTTATATTTTCTTAATATTGGTAAAAGATCTTTCATAATATTAGAAGCTGTTTCATTTTGAATCAAACAATTATCCACTCCAAAAACACTATTTGATTTCTCAGGATGAAATCCAGCAATCAAATGTCCTTTCTGCTCTGCAAAATGATATATAACTTTATGACGATAATGATAAGGTTGTAAATTTTCAATTGTTTCTTTAACAATATATGGTTCTAAGATAGCTTTTGTAGCAGAGAATTTCTTTAATGCACTACTTGAAGCATCTTCTAAATCATAAGTACAAGAGTGACAAATATTAAAATAGGGACATTTCATGTCCCTATTTTACTCTTATTATTTAATTATCGACAACTATTAGATTAAAACGTACTTGAGAACAAATAAGATAGCAAGTACTACCATTAATGGAGACATATCTTTAGTTTTACCTGTAAGAATATGTAATAAAACATAAGACATAACACCAAATGAGATACCTTCAGAAATAGAATATGCAAAGCCCATCATAGTGATGCATACAAAGCATGGAACTGCTTCAACGATATCATTCCAATCAATATTAGCAACCTGTTGCATCATTAAGAAACCAACAACGATTAATGCAGGAGCTGTAGCAAATGATGGGATAGTTAAGAATAATGGAGATAAGAAGAGTGAGAGTAAGAATAATACACCAACAGTAACAGCAGTTAAGCCTGTTTTACCACCTTCAGAAATACCTGATGATGATTCAACGAAAGTAGTGATTGTTGATGTACCAAGGCAAGCACCAACACAAGTACCAACAGCATCTGCTAAAAGAGCACCTTTGATGCCTTCAAGCTTACCTTCTTCATCAAGAAGATTAGCTTTAGAAGCACAACCAATTAAAGTTCCTAATGTATCGAATACATCAACGAATAAGAAAGCAAATACAACAACGATGAAATCAAATGGATGTTCGATAATAGCAGTAAAATCAAATTGGAATAATGTTGGAGATAAAGAAGAAGGCATAGATACAATTGCAGATGGAATTAATGAATAGAAACCTGTTTCAGGGTTAGGTACATATAAACCACATAACTGGCAAATAACACCAAGTGCCCAAGTGAGTAACATACCATAAAGCATATAACCCTTAACACCCTTAACTAACATGAAGACAGTTGCAATAACACCAAATAAAGTTAAGAGGATAGTAATACCTTCAGTACTGAAAGTACCGTTTGCAAAAGATGCTTTGAATGAGAATAAACCTACAAGAGTTGAGGAATCAACAATGATATGAGCGTTTTGTAAACCGATGAAAGTAATAAAGAAACCAATACCAACAGATACAGCAGTTTTAAGAGACTTAGGAATAGCATTGAAGATTGCTTCACGAACATTAGTAAGCGACATTATGATGAAGATAAGGCCTTCAACAAATACAGCAGTTAAAGCAACATTCCAGCTATAACCATATTGACCGCATACGGTATAAGCAAAGTAAGCATTTAAGCCAAGACCAGCACTTAATGCGAATGGTAAGTTAGAAAATAATGCCATGCAGATACAAGCAATAGCACTTGCAAGAGCTGTTGCTGTAAAGATTGCACCTTTATCCATTCCTGATGCAACTAAGATTGATGGATTGAGGGCTAAGATGTAAGCCATTGTCATAAAGGTTGTAAGACCAGCAAGTAATTCAACCTTTACAGAAGTGTGATGTTCCTTCAATTTGAATTGTTTTTCGAACATAGTTTTCCCCTTTCGCCAAAAAAACAAAAACTTTCTGCAATAGGTACAGAAAGATGAGACAACAGTATTATATATGATTTATTTCTAAAAAGAACATCAAAAAGACATCAAAGAGGGATATTTGTTAAAAAAGCAACAATTATTTATCCCTCTTTAAAAATGTAAGCGATAACAATTAATAATTTGCTAAAAGATTGTTATATTCTCTTTAGCAAAGCAATGATACTAAAATGCCAGATACGATATAGCGCTAATTGATATATAAATAAATGATTGACATAACAATTCTCGCTTATACCTTTTGTGTCGATATAATCTACCCGCCAAAACTTTCATCAAATGATGATTTTCTTAACTATCAAATATCATTTTATAATCGCTCAATAATACTTCATTAGAATCTTCAATAACTTTGACAAAGGCGAAAAGATAGAGAAATTGCCACATGGCCCAGCAAGTGATAATCCTAAATGTAGCGGCAATCGATGTGAAATTAGTTGTCATATCAAAGTCATCTAAAGCAACAATTAATAAAGATATGATATAGATGAAAAAATAAGTACAAAGGTATATTGTAACTGAACGAATCGTTTCTTTATAGCTACTTCACCATCCATCTCAATTTTTTTACTTTATGAGGATGAATAAAACAAGCAACTTCACTAAGCATTGCTTTAAACATTAAAAATATTTTTTCTCTAATACAAATGCTTTATTTATTGCTTAATGTCTTGATAAGTTTTAATACATTTTCTTCTTTTGTAGCCCAATCGGTTACAAAACGATAAACTGTATGATTTTCATCTAATTTTTCCCAGAAAGTAAAAGCAAATTCTTGTGCTAATCTTTCTGCTTCTTCATTATCTAATATAACAAATTGTTGATTTGTTTGTGACTCAACAAACATCTTATAGCCATTTTTTACGAAAGCTTTATTAATCACAATTGCTAAACGATCAGCATATTTACCAATTTCATAATAAAGATTATCAGTAAATAAAGTATCAAATTGTAAACCTAAGATTCTGCCCTTAGCATTTAAAGCACCATGTTTCTTAATGAAATTGGAAAAGTATGGAGGAACATTTTCCTTATTTGGGAAAACAGCAGCTTCACCATATAGACAACCAACTTTAGTGCCACCGATATAGAAAAGGTCTACTAAACTTGCAATATCTTTAAGAGTTACATTATTACCTTCAGCCATTAAGCCATAAGCTAAACGAGCACCGTCAAGATACACTCTTAAACCATATTCATCAGCAACTTCGCGAATTTCAACAAGCTCTTCTTTAGTATATAAAGTACCTAATTCAGTTGGGAAAGTTAAGAAAACAACGCCAGGATAAACCATATGCATATGACTCTTATCATCATAAAAACGATCACAATATGACTTAACATCTTTAGCTTTTAACTTACCATCATATGAAGGGACTTCTAAAATCTTATGCCCAGTATATTCAATAGCTCCTGCCTCATGTGTTGCAATATGGCCACTACTTGGAGCAATAATTCCTTCATATGACTTAGTAATAGCATCAAGTAAAATCTGATTAGTTTGTGTACCCCCTGTTAAATAATAAACAGCCCCATCGGTATCGCATTCTTTAAGAATCTTTTCAGTAGCACTTTTACAATAGTTATCACTTCCATAACCAGGGTGTTGTTCAAAATTAGTTGTAATCAATCTTTTAAGAATCGCTGGGTGAGCTCCTTCAAGATAATCATTTTCAAAAGAAATCATCGGTTTTTCCTCCAATATACTTAAATATTATATATTCCTATAAATCAATATCATATCACCACTTTAATAAGAATGTACGGGTAGCTTGCATTTTTAAGGCTTTTTTTATAATATTTTTATACATGCGGTTATGGCGGAATTGGTAGACGCGCTAGCTTCAGGCGCTAGTGAGGCAACTCATACAAGTTCGAGTCTTGCTAACCGCACCAAATAACAAAATTTAAGGAGTATAACAATACTCCTTTTTATTATGTTTTACATTTAAAATAATGTAATTTATCATAATTGGTAGATTATATTAATTAATTTAAGATACTTTATCTTATAAAAGTAATTTATATAGAAGATAGTTTTTGAACTTCCAACAAAAAAAGACTTTGAACTCTCAAGCTTTAAAGTAACATTTACTTTTAAAGCTAAAAAAGAGTCAAAGCCCCAAAACCAGAGCGAAGTCGACAAACGCTCCAAGAAATAACAATATAGCTATATAGTTATATGCTCCCTCTCTTCTATATTACTATAAAAAGGAGAAAAAGAAAATGAGCGAAAAGAAAGAATTTAACTACAAAGAATATCAAAACACTTTTAACAAACAAACTTACAAACTTATATCTTTACGCTTTCGTAAAAAAGTAGACGCTGATCTATTAGAGTTTTTAAAAACTAAAAAAGCATAAACGCTTATATTATTAATCTTATAAAAGAAGATTATAAAAAATCTCAATAACAGTACTAAAGCCTATAGTTTTATTTTATTTTTATAAAATTATTTATATTTTTAATAAGTTATAAAAAAAGAATGTGAAATAAAGAAATAGCTATTTCTAAAGAGGAACTAATGTTATTAATCCTATACTTTAATATTTCGAAATCTTCCAAAGCTAAAATATTAAGATAATATAACAGTGTAAATGTACTTTTGTAGTGAACCTCTAAAGTTGGGCAAACTTAGGAAGTTCACTTTTTATATCACTCTTTCTAAGCATTTAATCAATCTTTTATTAAGAACTAAATTTAAGTATTTGAATTCAATTACTCTTTATCATTGGTATATAATCTATGTATTTTTATCCTACTAGAAATCAAACACTTCAACTTCTATAATGTAATAGATATAAAGGAGAAATATTTATGGAAAACCCAAAGATTCGCATCACTATGGAAAATGGTGACATCATGGAAGCAGAACTTTACAAAGATGTAGCACCTATTACTGTAGATAACTTTATTTCATTAGTTAAAAAACATTTCTATGATGGACTTATCTTCCATCGTGTAATCCCTGGATTTATGATTCAAGGCGGATGCCCAGAAGGAACTGGTATGGGTGGCCCTGGTTACTCAATCAAGGGTGAATTCTCTTCTAATGGCATTAAAAATGATCTTAAACATACTGAAGGTGTCTTATCTATGGCTCGTGCTTATAATCCTGATTCAGCTGGTTCACAATTCTTTATCATGCATAAAGCTGCACCACATTTAGATGGTCAATATGCCGCTTTTGGCAAACTTACAAGTGGACTTGAAGTTGTAGATAAAATCGCTAATGTAGCACGTGATTATCATGATCGTCCTTATGAAGATCAAAAAATCAAAACAATTGAAATAATTTAAAGAAAAGGGTTTCTCTTAGGAGAAACCCTTATTTATTATCAATTAACCAATCATACATTTCTTGGTATTTTAAAGCACTATTATGCCATGAATAATCAATACTCATTGCTCGATCTATCATCTTATTCCATTCTATTTTCTTATCAAAATAGATATGTTCAGCATAACGTAAAACTTTCATCATTTCATGTGCATTGTAATTAGTAAATGAGAATCCATTGCCACTCTTTTTAAACTCATTATAAGGTAATACAG
>CAKUWO010000041.1 GCA_934699415.1 uncultured Erysipelotrichaceae bacterium | reverse complement strand
GCAAACACCATTGTATCGGATTCTATGAGTCATTTCCTATTTTTGCCTTCCGTTGCATATAGATTGTAAATTCGGGGGATAAAAAGAAAAGATAAATGGTGTGCATGTTAAAATAAGGGTGAAAGTAACTGACACTTTAAGCTCAGTAGAAAGGAAAATGGTATATTGTTTGTCTTTACATTAACCATCTTTTCTAGACAATATGCCAAGGAATGGTTATGGTATTCATCAAATGCTTAACAAAAGCCACGCTTATAATTCTATTATCTTCTTTTGTTTGTTTTTGTAACATTAAAGCAGAAAATGACGAATTGACCAACTATTCCGAACCTACATCAACTGAAATAAATGATGTAGAAGATGAAAATAATAAAGATTTAACTCTTATTGACTTAAAGAGTGAAGATATAATCATTGAGGATGATAAAGAAATAACATCTAGCGATTCTATTACTTTATTAATGCCTGAAATTAAAAGAAGTCCTTATGATGTCAATAATATTATTGAAGTACCTTATGATGCCTTAAAGATTATTGATGGCACTTTATATGGTATTTCAGATAGCTGGTATCAAAATAACTTTCCTGATAATCCTAAAATTAAATTATCTTTAACTATTCCAAGTGATATAAATATTATTGCTGCTAATGCCTTTAAAGATAATGGATCTTCTAATTACGAAATTATAAGTCTTAACTTTGCTGATGCGACTAGTCTTACTAAGATTGATAGTCAAGCCTTTATGCGCTGTACTTCATTAAGCGGTACATTAGATTTTTCTAATACTAAATTAGAAATACTGGGTAAAAGTGCTTTTAATGGTTGTAAAAATATTAATGGTCTTATCTTTCCTAATAGTCTTAAACATATCGGTGATTCTAATAACGGAAGTGTCTTTAAAGATTGTATTAACTTATCTTTTATTAAAACTAATAGCTCTAACGGCTTGCCAAATAACTTGGAATCAATTGGTTATCAGAGTTTCTATAATTGTATAGCTCTTAATGATCAACTAATAATTCCTTCTTCTGTTAACTATATTGGTAATGAAGCATTCTATAAATCCAATATTGGTCATATTTATATTAATGCTGATAATCTAAGTAATTATGGTGGCGAAGCCTTTAAAGCTAATAATTATGGCCTAACTAAGCGTTTAACAATCTTTAAAAATAAAGCCAGTAGAGACTCTTATATAGCAGCTGGTAATAACAGTTATAAGAGTTCTTTAGTTTATGAATTTACTCTAAACTATGGAAGTATTAAAACCGAAAAGAAATTATCGGGGCAAATGCTAGCAGTAAGTAAAGGCAATAATGGTTGGTATTTTGACGAAAACTATATTATCCCTTCTGGTGAATGGATATATAATACTAAACCTATAACCTCAAATACCATCTTATATCCAACAAGTGATAGCTTAACTTTAGAATCTTCTTTTACAATCATAGAGCCAACAATTAGCTTTATTGTTGATGATAAAGTGATTGATATTTCTGATACTTATCCTCATTTAAATCTATCAAACAACAAGGAACATAAGATAGGCGTTAAGGTGGAACATCCTTTATTAAACAATACCGATGCTCCTTATAAAGTAAAATTTGAATATCACTGGACTGATGTTTGGGGCATAGGAAATGAAGGGCCACGTATGAATGAAGATAGCTTTGGACGCTATAATTTATTCGATAAACCTTTGGTTACCAATACTATAACAATTAATGGTGCAACACACGAAAGAACAACAACCACTAATTATTCGAAAGAAGATTATGGTGATGGTTATTACTTACTAGAAATCTATGGTTATTATGCCCCAACAAGTGGTGGTGAATGGAAATTATTCTATAAATCTAAAAGTACTGCTATTGGTGATGATCCGTATCATACAACAAATACAGCCTATTTATTCGATGTAGTGACATCAGATGGAGTGATATCACCTTCTGTAAGTTTTAGTGGTAATAATGTTATCTATGGTTATAGAAATGCTGCCATTATAGCCGATGTTGAAGAAATTGATGGTCAAAATAATAGCTATCAATGGTATAAAGCTAACATTAATAGCCCTAATAGTAATGGTATTAAAATTAATGGTGCTACTTCTCCTATATTACCAATTGAAGATGGTAAAGATGCATCTGATTATTACTATTATCTTGAAGTCACTTCAAAAAAGTCACTTAATAATGATGTCATAATAACCAATCATCCTCTTATCTTTAATGTTAAAAAAGTATTAACAGAAATTAATGTTAAAAATATGAGTAAGAAATACGACGGTAAGCCACTATCTCTTATTCCAACATCCAATTTAGATAGTATTGATAAATTCTTATATCGTTATAAATATCAAGATGGTGCTTGGAGTAATTGGCAAAATATTGCCCCGTCAATTAAAGATGTAGGAAAGATATTTGTTGAAACTAAAGTCGATCATCTAAATTATGATTCAGAAGTAGCTAGTTATACTCTTGAAATAACTAAACGTAATATCACTTTTACCAGCGCTTCTTCTTCTAAAACTTATGATGCAATGCCTTTAAAGAATCATATGGTTTATATATCTCAAGATGGCTTTGTTGAAAATGAAGGTGTTAGTTTCTTTGTTGAAGGAACTATAACTAATGTTGGTACTGTGCTTAATATATTTAGCTATGAAGCTAACCACGGTACTAAATTAAGTAACTATAATATCTCAATAGTCTATGGAACATTAACTATCAATGAAGCTATTAATCCTGAAAGTGATGATGTAGGTGATGATACAAAGATTTATCCCCCACAAAGTAAAGACAATCAAACAGCTGCTTCAATTGATATAACAGACACAGAGACTAATGAAGAGATAATTACTACAGCTAAGCCTGATAATACAAAGAAAGATAAAAAGGATAATGTCATGCAAGAATTAGATACAGGGCATTGGGCATTAATGAATTTAATAGCTGTAATTATAAGTTTCATCTTAACTATCATTACTTTATTGACTAAGAATAAAGATGATTCAGAAAAGTTAGAGAAACAATTAAAGTTACAAGCTTTAGCTATCATTGATACGACATTGATTATCATTGCCTTTGTATTTACTGAAGACATTTCATTAAAGATGGTTCTAATTGATAAATGGACTATTGTGATGATAGTACTTGTTGTTATCAATATCTTATTAGTTTATAAATGTTATAAACATAATCAAATAGATACTTAAATAAATAAGGTGCTAGATATTCTAGCACCTCTTTTAATATAGTGTTCTATTTATTTCTTTTAATATAACAATCTCTCTCAATTCAGGATGATTTAAAACACAAGTTTGAAGTGTTAATAATTTATCAGCAAATGTTAAATCAACACCTGTTTGATAGAATGATTTCTCTTTAATTGTACTTAAATAAGTATTGAATTGTTCTTCGGTATAATTTGGATAATAGAATTCAAAGCCATTATCGGTATAAAAGAATTTTTCACCCTTATATTCATCTTCAATCAACTCACAATAATAAACATAAGCAATTTCATATCTTCTCAATTCATTATGAAGATAAAGTTTAACATACTTATTCTCCTCATAATTCTCTTCGTCAATCAATTGAGCTAAAGGTGTAAACATTCTAGTTCCTGAAGGATCTATTGTCGGATAGACATAATGGCCTATTAGAATAAGATTTTGATCATCTAAACTATTAGAAGAATCAAGATAAACAGAGCCTTCTTCACTATATTCCTTGCTTATCCAATCTTTACGATAATAAGTATCATTATTATCACCTTGAACAAAAGGAAGATTAATTAAGCCTGATTCAAATGTAATAGTTCCGATGTAATCATCTGATATTTTACTATTTTCATCCCATAGTTTAGTTATGAGTGCTTCATCATCGTCAATTACTTGAGGTGTAGTAGCTGCACTAACTTTAGGCTCATCATCTTTAATTACAAATAACGCTAAAGGATCAGCTACTAAAATATAAATAGCTATAGATAATAGAATTGATATTAAAACAATTAAAGTTAATTTAATTTTCTTATTTTCCATAAAAGAGACCTGTTATACGGCCTATTTTACGCTGGTATTACTTACTTTGTAAACACAAGCTTTTTTATTATCTGACCAGATCCAGCTTTTAGAACCTATTTCTTCTTCACAGCTAATAATGCCATCTTCATTTAAATCTTTTTCGCCAGCTTTGGTTGGCTTTTTATCTGGCTCAGGGAGCTTTATGATTTCAACATAGAAAGAATCATAGATATCTTCTAATTTGATGCCATCTTCATCAACAGCAATGCGTCTTTCGCCAATAATAATTTCTCCATCTACGTACGATAATTTAAATAAAGCATTATTTCCATCACCACCGATAAAAATACCACCATTTAATAAAATATCATTGTATCCAACTTCTAAAGCATTGCCTTCCTTTGATTCAAAATATCCACCATTTATTATTGCACCAGCATCGCCAAAATTGATAGCTGAGGTAATTGCTTTAAAAGTTCCTTTGTTGATGGTTGCAGTTGAGTCATCACCCAAATATAGGACGTCATCATCCAAGGATTCGAAATATCCTCCGTTAATTACAAGTATGTTGTCCAAATATAAGTCCATGCAAGAATCTTCAGTTGTGATAAACTCTCCATTCTCAATAGTTAACGAACAATTTGATAATGAAAATGTTTCATCGCCAATCGTATGAATTGAGCCACTCTTAAAAGTAATATCTGCATAGCTAACTTGAACGCCATATTCATCACTAGTAATATCGACATTTTCTAGTGTAATTTTGTTTTTACCTTTTACATCGCTAACATCGCTATAAAGGGCAGCATGTCCTGATTGAATTGTTACACTAAAGAGCGTTAGATCGACAGCCTTTTCTTCAACGCAGGCGATATCAATCGCTTCGTGATCCTCGCAGGTATCAATTTTTCCGTTCTTAATACAGAGTGTGATAGGCTTAGAGATAGTCAAAGCAGCATTTCCCCATTCTCCATCCTCAGGATAGCTAATCTTCTTTTGATTTAAATCAATTGTAAGATTAATAGCTGCAGCAGGAGCGATTGTAATTAATGTATTATAATCAACTGCAATATCTCTTAAGACAGTAATTGTATCGCCATCTTGAGCATTATTTATTGCTTCTTGTAAAGTGTCGTAATTAATAGAGCCAATAGCAGCCTCTGGATTAACATCAGCACTTACGCTAAGGCTTGTAGCGAATAGTAAAAATGTGGTTAGAAAAATACTAATAATCCTTTTCATAATTATTTTCTCCTTATATAGATTGGAATGTAACTGGCGGGATATTTGATTCTTCTAGTAACACCCCCTAAAAGATTTATAGCCTCAGCAAAAAACTACTGTGTGCTAACATTGGGTTATTATGTGATTTTTTAACTTAATATTATTGTTTATTAAAAATTGCTAACTAAAATTAGATTATTTAGTTTATAAATTATAATTAAACTATAAAAATCTCGATTCAGCTTAGAAGTCGAGATTCATAAATATCCAATAATCAAAATATTTTTCTAAATGTAGAGAGCTATTCATATTAGACTCTTTCTTCTTTTTATTATATTTACCGCCTTTAATACTTTCAATAAAATAATAACCTAGTGCATAAAAAGGACTTAAGCTAATTCTTAAGTCCTGAATTTCTTGATAGATTATTAATTAAATATCCAAAAAACAAAACGAGGTAATATTTAATAACGCGACATATTAAAGAATAATATATCTAGTTTTATAGTAAGAAAACGAACTCAATAAGAGTTCGTTTAATTGTTTATTTGGTGGAGCTGAGGGGAGTCGAACCCCTGTCCAGAAAAAGCCCCTCATCTCTGCATCTACAGTTTGTCCCATAATTTAAATAAGACGATTAATAAAGGCTGGGCATCCCAATAATCGAATTTGTCTTTTCGGTTTTCGGTTGATGAGAGAAAGACGAACTCATTGCCCCTATCTCGTGTATACGGTTATAAGTTACGAGCGTGGCTTATAAGAGTTTGCTTGAGCCGAATATGGGCTAAAATTTAAGCAAATGCTAATTCAGTATTGTTAGCGTTTAATTTTAATTTGATGATATGGTCATCACTCCACTGCAGCAGAGATCCAGCATAATCCTGTCGAGACCAAGTACAGCCCCATGCATTAATAATTTTATTTCTTTTATCCACTTTGTCAAATAGCTTCCTTGTTATAATTGATACAAGAGGTGGATTATGAAATATACTTTTCCAAAAATTGATTTACATCTACATTTAGACGGTGCTTTTCGCTTTGAAACTATTTGGGAATTAGCTAATAAAGAGGGCATTAAAATGCCTAAAGATAGTTTAGATGAATATATAGCTTTTATTCGATATTCAGCTAATTGTGGCAGTGTAAATGAATATCTGCGCATGTTTGATGCACCACAGCTAGTTATGCAAGACTTTGATAATCTTTCACGCATTACTTATGAATTGATTGAAGATTTATATCAACAAGGTTTAGCTTATGCTGAGATTAGATTTGCACCACAATTTCATACTCAAAAAGATATGAGCCAAGAAGATGCTGTTAGAGCAGTATTAAAAGGTAGAGATGAAGCTTTAAAGAAATATCCTTCAATGCATATTGGTATTATTGCTTGTTTAATGTCTTTAGGACCTATAAGTGTTAATGAGGAAGCTAACTGGGAAACGCTTGTTGTAGCTAATAAATATAAAGATAAAGGCATTGTTGCTATTGATTTGGCTGGAGCTGAAGGTATTGTTCCTTTAAATGAATTTGGTATGTATTTTAAAAAAGCTCAAGAATATGGTTTAAATATGACTTGTCATGCTGGAGATAGCCAAGGAAGCGAAACTGTTAAAGATGCGATTGATTTTGGGGTAAGTCGTATTGGCCACGGCCATCATATTTATGAAGATTTAGCTTTATGTGAAGTAGCTAAAGAAAAAGGTATTACTTTAGAGATTTGTCCTACAAGTAATATTCAATGTCTTACTCAAAAATCTTATAATACTCATCCAGCTAAAAAATTATTTGATATGGGTGTAAAGGTAACTATTAATACTGATAATATGACTTTAGCTGGTGTGACACTTGATGATGAATATGATCATTGTTTAAATGATATGGGATTTACTTACAATGATCTTATCGACATGAATATTAATGCAGCTAAAGCAGCTTTCATTGATGATAAATTGAGAGAAGAGATTGTTAATAAATTAGAAAAAGAAAAACATTTTTAAGATATACAACAGATTAGCTTAAAAATGGATAACTTAATATATCTAATTATGTTATATAATAAGTGTTTATTTTAAGAGGACAACAATATGAATCCTAAATTATTAAAAGAAGTAAAAGATTATATTGCACTTACTTTCGCTATTCTTATTACTGCTTTCTCGGTTTATTTCTTCTTAATTCCAAGTGACACATCAATCAGTAGTATCTCGGGATTAGCAATCGTTTTAAAACATCTTGTGCCATTTAAAGTATCATCTATTACCTTATTCTTTAATGTTGTTTTACTAATCTTAGGCTTTTTAACATGTGGCAGAGAATTTGGCAGTAAAACCGTTTATACTTCTATTCTCTTCCCAATTTATATTGCAATATTTGAACATTTATTTCCTGATTATGTTTCTATGACTGGAAGTGATATTATCGATGTTTGTGCATATGTCGTATTTGTATCATTCAGTATGGCATTATTATTTAATCTAAATGCTTCATCTGGTGGGCTTGATATTGTCGCTAAAATCATGAATAAATATCTTCATATTGAAATTGGTAAAGCTTTATCAATTTCGGGCATGATTGTAGCTTTATCTTCGATCTTTGTCTTTCCACCACGTAAGGTTATTCTTTCGATTCTCGGAACCTTTATAAATGGTATTATCATCGATTACTTTATCTTTGGTCAAAACATTAAAAGAAGAGTATGTATCATATCTTTAAACCATAGTGAAGAAATTAAAGACTTTATTATAAATAATCTTCATTCTGGAGCTTCTATCTATGAGCCTAAAGGTGCTTATTCTAATAAAACACACGAAGAAATAATTACCATTGTTGACAAACGTGAATATCAGATATTAATGGATTATATTATCACTACCGATCCTGCAGCATTTGTAACAGTATATAATGTTTCAACGATGCGTTATGTCCCTAAAATCATAAAGTAGACTTAATCTTCTACTTTTTATTTAAAGATGATATAATTCAAGAAATGGAGGACGGTAATGTTTACAGAAAAGTTTTTAGATTGTATTAATCATGATGGTATCGTATCAGTAGCTACTGCTGATAAAACAGGCAAAGTTCATATTGCTAATAGCTGGAATAATTTAATCATTGTTAAAGAAGATATTATTTTAATTCCTTGTGGTGGATATAAGGTTACTGAAGCTAACTATTTAGAAAATCCATCAATGGAAATTGTTATCGCAAGCAATAGTTCTAATGATGGTAAAGGTTCTGGATTCTTATTAGAAGGAAAAGCAGAATTTGTTAAAGAAGGCGAACTATTTAGTGAAATGCATAATAAATGCTCATGGTGCAATCGTGCATTGGTATTTAAACCATCTATCATTAAACAAACTATCTAATATTAAGGGAAGCTAAAAAGCTTCCCTTTTATTATATCTAATTACTTTTTAACCAAAGAAAAAGCTCCCTAATAGGGAGCTATTATCCGGCAACGTGCTTATCTTGC
>CAKUWO010000040.1 GCA_934699415.1 uncultured Erysipelotrichaceae bacterium | reverse complement strand
GGATTTTTTTAAAAAATTGGAAGAAAATGATGAAATATTTTAGAAATCTTTAAATATGCTTAATTTATAAGGGGTTTAACCATTAAAAAAGAGTTCTACATCATAAATTTGATGCAAAACTCTCTTTGCCTATGGTTAAGGAAAAATATTTTAGAAGATAATCATTGATACATTTATCATCAAATGGCTCTCTTCTTTCTTCGATCCAGCTAATTAATTCTTGCATTTCTTTCTCAATAATAGTCATTACTTCTTTTGGGTAATTCATTTCTTTACTATGCATAGCATATTCATTTTCATCAAGAATAATATAGGATTGATCTGGAAAAACTTTAACATCGAGATCATAATCGATATTTTTGATAGCCTCGCCATCAAATAATGATGGTGATGCTAAATTGCAATAGTAATAAATTCCTGATTTGCGAATCATAGAAATAATATTAAACCAATGATCTTTATAAAAGAAGCATACCGCTGGCTCTTTAGTTAACCATCTACGGCCATCAGATTCAACAACCCAAGTATGATCCGTAACTGCAACTGTCCATTTATCATTTGTCTCAATAACAAAAGCTTTAGACCATGCACGATGAAAGGAACCATTGTGTTTATAAGATTCAATAAAGACTGTTTTGCCTTCCGCTAATACATCCATGAGTTATATTTTACTTCTTTTAAGTTACTTTTTAAAGCTAAAGCTTAGTCTTTGACTAAACGACTTTCAAGAATTGGTGTAACAATAAGTAATACAACAAGTGTAGCTAAAAGATATGGGACATTGTAGCTAAGAGATCCTATAAGAGCTGCACTACTACCACTAGCAGCATCTCCTGGCCAGAAATAAACACCAGATAGAATAATTGAAAGTGAACGTACTAAGTTGGTGATAATGATGCCAGCAAACATGCCACTTTTTTTCTTATTCTTATAAAGGAACGCAGAAGCACCAACAATAATAGATGGAATGATGTAATCAAGTACATATTGAGCAATATTAACAAAATATGGATTTAATCCTAATAAACTTGAAATAGCCCACCAAAGAAAACCAACGATTAAGCCATCTACTACACCTAAATGAAATGATGCTAAACAAACAGGAATTAATGCAATGTTGATAGATCCGCCTTGTGGAAGATTGAGAAAAGGAAGCATTTCCTTTACATAATCTAAAACAAGAGTAAGAGCCACATAAATGGCAATGTAGACGATACGACGAGTACTACTTTTTTTCATAAAAAAACACCTCTTTCAAGGCGTAGGAAAAAATTAACTCCCTACGCTAGTATAACCTAGATCAGGTCAAAGGGTATAATCTCAGCCTTTCGGCACCCCTGTTGTTTCTATAATAATATTTTATTTTTTAAATGTATAGCTATTTATGGTAAGGATCTATTTCTTTAAAATAATTCATCGCTTCATAATATGCATCTTTCATCTGGATAAGTTTGAGATTTCCTTTAATTAGTGGAATCATTTTAACTTTATTATTTTTTTCTAATCTTTTGCCAATGGCCATAAAATGCCCATCATCAGAATCTAGATCTCTTTCTAAATATGATTTGAAGATTTTTTCATTATTTTCTTTTATTGCTGTACCATCAATTATTAAGGGACGATATTTACT
Organism: uncultured Erysipelotrichaceae bacterium; assembly: GCA_934699415.1. Classification (GTDB taxonomy): domain Bacteria; phylum Bacillota_I; class Bacilli_A; order Erysipelotrichales; family Erysipelotrichaceae; genus RGIG5669. Next base: position 7,429 of record CAKUWO010000040.1, on the reverse strand, counting down.
TTCGTATTCGCAAAAGTGAAGAGCAGTCATATTATCATAATCAACTCCTGCCAATAAGATATAACCATCTCTTTTTAAAAGCACATCAAGCGGAGAGTCTTTGCCTAGTGAAAAAGCTAAATCGCTTTTACCTTTATATAATTCTTTATCTTTTCCAAATAATACAAAGGGATTAATTGGCGAATTAGATAGTATTGCTCCTTCTCTTCTTAAAAGAGATGATGAAGTTATCGACATATGATAAGCATCGGTTTTTAAGGGGTCAAAAGCAGGCATTTCTTCACGCCACTTTTTTTGTAGTTCTAATGATAATGGCGGATATAAAAAGGAAGCTGGTTCTCCTCTTATCGAGCATTGGTATGGTGTTAATAAAACACCATTACCTACTGCTTCGATTAAGGCATCAAGGAAGGTTTGACTACCACCAATAATAGTTCCAAAAGAAGATAATGATGTATGAAATAATAAGTCATAATCTTTTTTAATTCCTAATTCTAAAAACAAGCTAATTAAATCATTTAAAGAGTAAGCATTAGTTAATTCTTTCATGTATCTATTATACAAAGATTTAAAAACTTGCTTATATAAATAGTTTTCAATACAATACGGTTATTATGAAGAATAAATTTTTAAAAGTCTTAGCACTTCTTTCGATTGTTTTATTTTTGAATGGATGTTGCAAATTTGATTCATATTTAAAAGTATCTAAAAGTGGTGATATTGATTATTCTGGAAGCTTCGCTCTTAGTGAATCATTGCTTCAAGGACAAGATATTATTGATTGGTTAAATGATATGTCGGTTGATACCTCACTCTTTCAAAATGTAACTTCAAAAAGAGAAGTTTATGATGGTGTATATTATCAAGTTATCAACTTTAAATCAAAAGGTGAAGAATTAGCTAAATATCTTGATTATAAAGTTGAAAAAGGAAAGATAAATTTAACTATTAAAGCCAATGATATCGAAGATAAAATTGCCGGACTCCCTGTAACTTATGAATCTGATGCAGAAGAAAAAGTAATTTTCTCATCATTTAAGGAATATGGTTTAAAAGCAACAATTACTGTTGAAATGCCTGGTAAAATCATTTCCGCTAGTTGCGGTGAGATTGATGGCAATAAAGTAAGCATTGATTTACTTGAAAATATGAATCAAGAAATTAAAATTGTATCTAAAACCAGTGATAGTAGCACCTATTTATTGGCTGGTTTAACTATTATCGCATTCTTAAGCTATTATTACCAAAAGAAAAAGGCTTAAAGCCCTTTATAGAAATAATATGATTTCAGCTCTAAGCCACTATGTTCTTTAACAAATGCCATCCATAATGCGAAATCTTCCGCATTTTCATCTTCATTAAGTTTTAAAATAATATTTCTATCCGCCATATTAATGTGGCGGAATTTTTTTAATTTCATAATATCTTTCTCATCACTACTAGCTAAATGTTTTAAACAGACAAAGCCACCACTTTTTAAAGATAGGCCATTAATACTTTTATTATCGCAAATAATGCAACCATCAGTATATGGTCGAATACCAGCATAATCCATAAGTCTAGCTAATAAGAAACAGCCAAGCAAATAACGATTATTTGTTTGTAAATGATCTAATACATAGATAAAATCTTGATATAAAAGATGGCTATTTTCAACTTCTTCTTTCGTAAACAATTCTAAGAAAATACTTAAAAAAGCTAATAAATCTATCGATTCAACATAATAAGATTTAATAAAATTATGTTTTTTAAGCGAAAACATTGTTTTGTTGAACTTATCATCAAAGATAAATTCATTAACACTTAAAGGCATAACTCTATTCTTAGCTGTAATTTTATTGCTTCCTTTAACAACGAAAGATAGATAACCACGATTCTCTGATAAAACTTTAATTAATTGATTATTTTCGCCATAAGGCCTGATATTTAAAACAATCCCTTTAACCTTATCGTTCATCTTTATCAATTAAATAGCCAAGGTCATAAAGCTTATTCTTCTTATTAATCCAGTCTTCTTCAACCTTTACAAAAAGCGAAAGTTCAACCTTTTTACCTAACCACTCACTAATTTCTTTAGATGCTTGCATATTGATACGCTTCAACATTCTACCATCTTTGCCAATGATAATTGCTTTATGAGAGCTCTTAGTAACTACAATTACCGCATCGATTTTATATTTCTTATCTGTTTCTCTAATTCTTTCAACCAAAACAGCTGAAAGATGAGGAACTTCGCGACTACAATTGATTAGAATCTTTTCACGAATAATTTCTGAAATTCTAAATTCTAAAGATGCTGCAGTATTCATATCTTGAGGATAATAAAGAATATTATCGGATAAATAATCTAATGTTGTATTTAATAATTCTTCAAGATTGTTTTCTTTTAATGCTGAAATTGGAATAATTTCTTTAAAATCATAATTATTTTGAGCATAAATAATACGATTAATAAGCTCTTCTTTACTTAATTCATCAATTTTATTAAGTAATAAGAATACCGGTGCTTTATCTTTAATTTGACGTAAAATACGATTATCTTCTTCATGTAAGCCATTGCGAGCATCACAAACATAATATATAACATCGACACCTTCAACTTGTGATAAAGCTTCACGATTCATATATGATCCTAAAGCCGTTTTTGCAGCATGAATACCTGGTGTATCAAGGAAAACAATCTGTAAATCTTCACGATTTAAGATACCCATAATAGTATTACGTGTAGTTTCAGCTTTATATGATGTAATTGCAATCTTCTCTTTAATAATTGCATTAATTAATGTCGACTTACCTGCATTAGGGCGTCCTAAAATCGCTACAAATCCACTCTTCATATTTTCTCCTAATTAAATTTATTAAATATAATGATAATTCCAACAATTAGTGCAACAAGGCAAGCAAATAACACTGCTCCAGCTGCCAAATCTTTAGTTTTTTTAATCAAAGGGTCTTCATTTATTTCTACTTTGTTGCATAAAGTCTCAAGTGCAGTATTTATTATTTCACTCACAATAACTAAGCCAATGCATAAGAGCACTACAATCATTTCAAGATAATTAAAATCTAATAAAATCGCAAAAATAAGAGCTATAAAAGCTAATAAGATTTGAATAAGACATGACTTATCTTTAAAAGCAACAATTAATCCTTCGATTGCAGGTTTAAATTTCTTAATCATATTCTTTTGCCAAGAATCTTTTCTTGTAAACCGAACATTTCTTTTTCATCTTCAGGATTCATATGGTCATAGCCTAAACAATGTAATAAACCATGACAGAATAGAAATAAGAATTCCCTTTCAATAGAATGGCCATATTCTTCGGCTTGAGAATAAATACGATTGATATTAATAAAAATATCACCTAAATCTCTTTCTTCCCCTTCTGGTAAATATTCTTCTTCACCATCTAAAATTGCAAATGATATAACATCAGTAACTTTATCAATATGACGATATTCGCGATTAATACGACGAATAGAAATTGGTCCCACAAGAGTTAAAGAAATTGCACAATTATCATTAGCGCCCGTCATTTCTAAAGTTTTCTTCATTACATCATCAAGTAATGGATAGTATTTTGAAAGTTCTTTGTTTTTAGTTTTGTTTCTAATTCTACATTCCATATTTATTCCTCACTTTGTGATAAATCATCACTTTTATTTTCTTTTTCCCAAGGACAACTACTTGTATAAGCTACCTTTGCATCTTCATCAAAATATAAACATACATTTTTAGAACTTAAAGAATTGTCTTTAATATCATAATAATTATTAAGTAATTTAATACTATCTAAAGAGATAAAGATATAATTACCATCTACCATAATAAGCTCAACCATATTTTCATCATATGATAAAGGATAATAATGTATTTCGGAAATATCATTAATTTCTTCTTCATTTAATTTAGCTAATGATGTGCTTACTTTACTTAGCTTATCACTTGTAAAACCTTCAATTAATGGTGCTTTAAGTTTCATATATTGATTGTTGTCATCTAAAGCTATTGTTGTGCCATCTGATAATAAATAACTATAAGCTTCGCCATCTTTAAAATAACCCAAAACTTTATTTTCTTTAATACTAATTGATAAAACGTTATTATCAATTCTTTTAATTTCCGCTTTATCAACCAAAGGATCTGTTTCTATTTTTTTACGAATATTATTTTTAGAAATTAGAAGAAAACGTGATTCATTGTTTAAATCTGTAAGTGAGAATATATCTCTTTCACTTAGAAAATAATTGTTATTAACTTCAATACCATTTAATTTAGAGTAAGAGGATAAAAAGTAGAGAATGATAATAATTGATAACCCACTTAAAACCGCCAAAATAAACAAGCGGTTCTTACAAGCTATAAAACGATTTTTTAAGCGGGCGTTACGACGCTTATTAAACAAATAATTTTGTTCAAGAAGGTCTTGACGGCTTTCTTCTTCTAACAATGAAATATCTCCACTTCTCGATGCATATCGACACCATATTTCTCTTTTACTTTGAGTTTAATAAGTTCAGTTAAAGCAATAAAATCAGTTGCAGTTGCATTTCCGGCATTAATAATGAAATTAGAATGTTTTTCTGAAATCTTAATACCATTCAATTGATAACCCCTAAGCCCAGCACCATCAATTAAACGCCAAGAGAAGTCACCTTCAGGATTTCTGAAACATGATCCTGCACTTGGTTTATCTAATGGCTGAGTATTTAATCTTCTTTTAAGTCTTTCAGCATTTAAAGCTAAAATTTCTTCACGATTACCATCAACTAAATTAAGTTTAGCTCCAAGGACAATCCAATCTTTTTCTTTTTGAAAAATAGATGAGCGATAGGCATAAGCACATTCATCTTTGCTCAACCAAAAATCTTTTTCACTAGCAATATCAAGCACATGAACAGCTTCAACAATATTACCCATTGACGAGCGATATGCACCAGCATTCATATATAAAGCACCACCAACAGATCCTGGAATACCACATGCAAACTCTAAACCTGATTTACTAAGTGAAGCAGTAACACGAGAAATGGATGGTAAGCGTACACCGGCTGATACATCTAAAATATTATTATCAATTGTATAATCGTCAAGTTTATTTAAACGAATAACACAACCTTCATAATCACCATCTCCACATACTAAATTAGAACCACAACCCACAATCTTAAAAGGAATATCTTCTTCTTTAAGATAACGTAAGATGATTAAAAGCCTTTCTAAATCGAAAGGAGATACTAAATAGTCAATCTTGCCGCCAATTTTAATAGTCGTTATATCTTTAAAACTAGCATCAGTTCTAAGTGTTCCATGTGTTGATAAAAAGTTTGCAGTTTCTAAATTCATACATCCAGCCTATCTAATATATCTTCTATAACATTAGGATTTCCTAATTTTCTTGCATTAAGAGAAATCTCTTCTCTTCGCTTATCATCATCAAGTAAATTCTCAATTAATGATTTTAATTTATCTTTATCAAGATCTTTTTCTTCTAAAAGAATAGCAGCATCTTTATCTGATAATGCTTTAGCATTGTAATACTGATGGTTATTTGGAACATAAGGAGAAGGAATAAGAATTGATGGCATACCAATAGCAGTTATTTCGGCAATTGTTGTTGCACCTGCTCTACTTAAAAGTAATGTCGAATCTTGCATTGCTCTAATACCATCAATACGCTCTACAATTTTAATCCATTCATTTTGATAATCTTTAGCTTCTTCATAATTTCTAGTACCAGTTGCATAGATAATCTGATATTTACCATCAGTGAGCTTAAAATAATCAAGAACGACTTTATTCACTGATTCTGAGCCTAAAGAGCCAAAGAAAATTAAAACTGTCTTTAATTCAGGATTTAATCCCAACTCTTTTAATAAAACTTCATCTTTAGTTGATGATGCAGCTAAAGACGATTGAGGATTACCTAAAATCACAATATTAGGATTTTTAAATTGTTTAAGATTCTCCTCATAGGAGCCAATAACTAAATCAACTTTTTGGTCTAAAAATAAATTAGCTCTTCCTACATAAGAATTTTGTTCATGAATGACAGTTTTAATCTTTAATTTTTTTCCTGCTAAAATTACCGGAACAGAAATATAATTACCATAACCAATAACTAGATCAGCGCCTTTTAATAGTTTTAAACATTTAAAATAAGCATTAAAGAGTGAAAATAACGATTTGAGCTTCTGAATAAATGAACCTCTTGTCGTCTTAATATCTAAACCAATAAAAGGAAAACCAGATGTTGGAATAACATCTTTTTCCATGCGATCTAAACTTCCTATAAAAATAACCTCATTACCCTTTTCTTGCATCGCTTTAGCTAAAGCTAATGCAGGATAAATATGTCCACCACTGCCACCAGCAGCCATAATAATTTTTTTATTCATGATTTTGCTCCTTGTTTTCTTTTTTAGCTAAAGAAAAACGTGAAAAAGGCATTTTATCAACTATCAAATAAGTTAATAGTGGATTAATTACCAACAATAAAAAGATAAAGATATATAAATTCAAAGGATAATGAATTAAATAATAGCTTTTAATCCATAATGCACTTATAAATTCAATTAAAAATAATAATAAATATAGAAACAAGACACAACTAAAATACGTTAAAGCTTGAATAAACTTCATAAAGATATTTTACTTCATGTTGAAAAGATATAAAAGTCTAAGCATCAAAGATACTTAATTTATATTTCAAATATCATATTTTACAATTATTTTATATATTCCATAGTGCTAAACAATAATTGATATATAATGGTGGTAGTCAATAGTTGAACTTATAGGTCTCTTATTTGACCTCAGGATGTGTGGCTACATGCTCAAGCAATACTATTACTGGTATAACTAGAGTATGTAGTCTTTTTTCTTTCATTTAATAATTCATAATATTATAAATAGCACCTACTCGATATAACACATTAGTGTTTTTATCGGTGCATTCTTGTTTAAATCTTAATTTTATATTTCTCCTTTCCCTTGTAAATAAAAACACGTCTTCCAACGTGTTTATTTTCTCGGATTGTTTTTTAGATATTCTTTGATAACTGCTATATGTTTGTGCATTAGTGTTTTTTCATCTTCTTCAAGCAATGGGTTCATTGCACCGCTATCCCATACTTTGAAGTCCAATTCCATTTCCCACTTAAATTGTTCGGACATTTCATTTGCATATATGATTTCGCAATATGCCATCGCTACGAAACACAAAAGTCTAGATACTTCATCTTCAGCCCACCAATAATCATATTGGTCTAGTATAAACTGTTCCGTCCCATCTAAGCCCTGATGAAGCTTTTTGTACATTTCATCGTAAATCGCATCTATCCATTCAAAAATCTCTATGTATGGCACTACTTCTTTTCTTTTGAGATTTTTCGATACTTCCATGGGTTTCCACTGCCTTTATATTTC
>CAKUWO010000039.1 GCA_934699415.1 uncultured Erysipelotrichaceae bacterium | reverse complement strand
GAATTATGGTCCCCTTTTCTTACTGCCATTAATGAATATCAATTAATCAAAGAAGGCGATAAGATCTGTATTTGCATCTCTGGTGGTAAAGATTCAATGTGTCTTGCCAAGATGTTACAGATATTACAAAGACATAGCAATATAAAATTTGATTTAGTTTATCTCATTATGGATCCTGGTTATAACGAAAATATTAAAAGACAAGTTATTGCCAATGCTGAATTATTAGAAATACCTTATGTTTTATATGAAACAAATATTTTTAAAGCGGCTATTACTTGCAATAAAGATAAGCCATGTTACATCTGTGCTCGTATGCGTAGAGGCCATCTCTACAACAAAGCTAAAGAACTAGGATGCAATAAAATCGCTTTAGGACACCATTTAAACGATGTTATCGAAACAACACTTATGTCTATGTTTTATTCATCAAAGCTTGAAACAATCGTCCCTAAAGCCTTAAGCGAGAACTTTGAGGGTATGGAATTAATTAGACCTTTATATAAAGTTTATGAGAAAGACATTATAGCTTGGGCTAGATATAATAATTTAGAATTTATTCAATGTGCTTGTTCATTTACCGAAAGAAAAGATATTGATTCTAAAAGGCAAGAAATTAAAGAATTGATTAAAGAATTACGCAAAAACAATCCTGAGATTGAAAATAATATCTTTAAATCTTTACATGCAGTGCATATTAAATGTTTCCCTGGTATTTCATTATATGATGGCCACCATTCATTCTTAGAATACTATAATGATGCTGACAATAATATTGCTAATCCTTATCATAAGAAAAAGCAGAATTAATCTCTGCTTTTTTTAATAGCTAATAACGATGCCCCGATAACACCAGCTTCTTCTAAACTACTTACCATAATAGGCGTTTCTTTTAAAGCTTCATGAACATAATTTTTAAAATATTTTTTAAGCAAAGGAAAATATAAATCATGTTGAAGAGCTACTCCTCCACCAAAAACTATTACTTCCGGATTTAAAATATGGGCAATATAAGATAAAGCTAGAGCTAATTCTTTGCTCATTGAATCAATAATAGCTAAAGCTTTTTCATCGCCTTTTCTAGCCCTTTCAAATATTTCACTTGGACTTACAATATTACTATCAATTTCTTTTTTGGCTATTTCTAAAATTGCTGTTCCCGAACAACGATTTTCTAATGAGCCATGATTTAAATGATTATGAATATAATCATCTTCGCTTATTTTTAAGTTGCCTATTTCTCCTGCATAGCCTTTATAGCCACTAATAATTTGTTTATTAAGAATATAAGCCCCACCGATACCGGTTGAATGGGTTATGTAATACAAACTGTTAATATCAGGATATTCCAGAAGATTAATCGCTAATCCTGCAGCATTAGCATCATTTTCAATATAAACAGGTAATAAACTTTCTTTTTCAAGATAAGATATAAAATCAAATTCTTTAAAAAGAGGAATATTGGTTGCCATATTTAGTTTTTTTGATTTAGGATCTATTGGCCCTGCAACTGCAATACCAATAGCTAAAGCACCACAAGCTTTAAATACTTGAATATCTTTTAAGATAATTGAAAGTAACTTTTCTTTATCTAAAGCATTGCTTTTATAGCTATTTAAAGTCAATATTTTACCATCTTCAACCAAAGCTAGTCGTAAATTGGTACCACCTAAATCGATACCTATTGTTTTCACGCTAATTCACCGATTAAATCATAATCACGATAGCCTTTAATTTTAACTTCGACCATTGAGCCAATTTCTAAATCAGGCGCATTCTCAATGATGATATTAGGGTCTACACCCTCTGGTGCACTAAAGTAAGCTCTGCCAATTGAGCGATTAAAAATAGCTTCATTTTTCTCTATCAATACTTGATATGTATTACCAATCTTCTCGGAATTTTTTTCTTCAACAATTTTCTTTTGGACTTGCATTAAGATTTCATAGCGTTTTTGTTTAACATCTTCGTCTACTTGATTATCAAAATTGTAAGCAGGTGTATCTTCTTCTCTTGAATAAGTAAAAGCGCCCAAAGAATCAAATCTTTCTTGTTTAATAAAAGCTAATGTTTCATTAAAATCTTCTTCCTCTTCTCCTGGTAAGCCAACCATGAATGTAGTGCGTAAGATTTCTTCACCATTAAAGATTTTATGAATCATATCGAAACGCTCTTTTAAATATGCTGCTGTTGTTGGACGACGCATTGCTTTTAAAATCTTATCAGAACCATATTGAACAGGCATATCAAAATAAGGAAGAATATGTTTTGAATTTTTAATTACTTTTAATAATTTATCATCCATTTCATCAGGATATAAATAAAGTAAACGAATCCAAGTAAATGGCAATTCATCTAACTTCTCAAGCAATTCGCTTAAAGCGAAATGGTGATATAAATCAATACCATAGAATGCAGTATCTTGGCCAATAACATTTAATTCTTTAATGCCCATATCAGCCAATCTTTTAGCTTCAATTAATAATTCTTCCATTGATACCGATTTAAAACGTCCACGGATATTAGGAATAGCACAATAAGCGCAACGATGGTTACAACCTTCAGATATTTTAAGATATGCGAAATATGATGGCGTAAGTAAGGTGCGTGTAGTATTATCACAACTTAAAAAATCGACGCCAATTACTGATGTAAATATTTCTTTCATCTTTTCATAATCATCAAATTTTAAGAAAGCATCTACCTCTGGAAACTCTTTAATTAATTCTTCTTTGTATCTTTCAACAAAGCATCCTGTAACAATAAGTTTCTTAAGACGGTCTTTCTTATATTCAGCCATTTCAAGAATGGTATCAATCGCTTCTTGTTTAGCACTTAAAATAAAACCACAAGTATTAATAATAATGACATCACATTTGCTAGGATCTTTTTCGATTTTAAAACGCTCATCTTTGAATAAAGATATGATATATTCAGAATCTACAAGATTTTTTGAACATCCAAGTGATACAAAACCTACATTCATCTTTTTACCCTCTTTAAAATATTTTCAGCAATAATAGCTGTAAATGTGCCACTTAATAAAGACATTAAAGTTAGTAGCAATAAAAGTGACAACATCTTTATCTGCTGATACAGTATTGTAACAATAAATAGCTGTCCTATGCTATGAAAAATAGCCGAAAGAATCGATATAAAATAAATTGAGCTTGTATTTTTATCACATATTAAATAAATAAATGATGAAAAAAGAGCTCCTGTTAAAGAAATAAAGAAAGAAATATTAAATAAACCACCAAGGAGTAAAGCTGTTAAGAAGACTCTTAAAATATTAATAAAAAGAGCTTCCTTTATTGAATAATGATATAGTGCCACTATCGTAATAACATTCGCTAGACCGATTCTGATGCCATACGGAAGTGGCGGCAATAAAGTTGTTTCAACAATGCTTAACAATGAAGCTAAAGCTACATATAAAGCGATAATAATATAATTTTTGGTTTTATTCATCACTTAGCTCCACATATAAACCATTAGGAAGACAAACAATTAAACGATAATTTGTCTCATTCACCCACCCTACCTTCTCGCATAGTTTATTAGGGCACGAAACATCTATGGCACGATATTCTTGATCCTTAACTTCTAAATGAAATAAGCCATAATCACCTTCTATTTCATAAATTCCATTAATATCCAAAGGTACTTTTAATAGCTCTTGATGGTCCTTGTTTTTAACAATGATAAAATTTTGTTTATGCGAACAAGTCAAAAAAAACGTAGATAAAGCCATCAAGATTATAATCAATGTTAAAAAATAAATTTCTTTCTTCTTCATCGCTCTATTATAGTCATTTCTTTTTTAAATAAACGACATTAAAATATTATTATGAGAAAATTAACGGTTGGACTTTTTGCACATGTTGATGCTGGAAAAAGTACCTTTGCAGAAAATATTATTAAAGAGCGTTATGGTGTATCTTTCACTTTTTTAGATCAATTCATTGAAGAAAGAAAGCGCGGTATTACTATCTTTCTAAAAACTATTAAATTATTAGGTGAAGATTATGAAATCACTTTTTTAGATACTCCGGGACATCGTGATTTTATAAAAGAAAGAAGAAGAGCACTTCAAGCCATTGATATTGCTTTATTTATCTTACCAGCCAATGAAATGATTAGTAATGCTTCTAAAATTATCTTTAATGAATTAAAAGATAATCATATTCCAATTATTGTTTTGATGAATAAAAGCGATCTTTCAATTAAGGATGAAAATAAATGGTTAAGGGTAATCAAAGAAGAATTATCAGCTCTTATTGGTAATAAAGAAGAGAATATTGAAAATATCGTTTTAAGCAATGAAAAGCTTTTAAATCAATATTTAAAAGAAGAAACAATTGCTGAAGAAGAATACTTAAAAGGTATTAAAAAACGTCTCGTTTATCCTTTCTTTTTCGCTTCAGCTATTAAACCTGATTCTTTAAAAGATTTAAAAGAATTACTTATCTCTTTAGCTTATGAGCATGAAAATGAAGCTAATTTAGATGCTTATGTTTATAAAATCATCCACGAAAAAGGTTTAAAATTAGCTTTTATTAAAATTAATAAAGGTACTATCAAAACAAAAAATATCTTAAGTAATGGCGATAAAGTAGAAGAAATAAGAAGCTACCAAGGTAATAGTTTTAAAACAATAAATCAAGCAATGGCCGGTGATATTGTTGCTTTACGTGGTACAGAACATCTGAAACAAGGAATGCATCTTCCATCTAACGAAATAGAAAAAGAAGATAATAATATACGTATAAATTATTTAGTAGAGAGTGATAATCAAAATGAAACTTTTAAGGATCTTCGCTTGCTTGAAGAAGAATTACCAGAACTTTTAACTGCCTTTAATCCCGCTACCTCTACATTAACTGTTAATATCAATGGCGATTTAATGGCTGATGTATTGCTATCATTAATGAAAGATCGTTTTAATAAAGAAATAACTTTAACCCTTCCAAAAGTTCAATACAAAGAAACAATTAGAGAAAGTGTATATGGTATTGCTCATTTTGATGTCTTGAAGCATTTTGCTGAAGTAACGGTCTATCTTGAAAAAACTAATGATGATTTTATTACTTTTGAGACAAATTTAGATCATTCATCAGCTTTATTTTTACTGAAAGAGTTAAACGAAAATCCACCAATGGGTTTATATGAAGAGTTAACAGGCCTTAAAATCCATATTATCGATGTTAAAACATCAGATAAACATACCGGCTCTACCGATTTATTAGAAGCTTTATATCGCGCTATTAATCAAGCTTTAAAAAAGAATAATCCTCTTTTTCTTGAGCCTTATGCTATTTTTAAATTATCTTTAAATTTAAATAATTTGTATGATTTCTTACAAAGAAATGGTGGTGAAGTTATTGATGATGCTAAAGGTATTTGCACCCTTCCTTTAATCAATTTAAAAGAATTATTAAAAAGAGTAGATCAAGAAGAAAGAGAATACGAATTAATCGAAATAAAGTATCAAGAAAGTCAGCATCAAAAAGAAATTATCAATTCCTTAAGTTATGATGAGCGCAAACATATATCTTCATCTTTGTTCCTTAAAAATAACACCGTTTTAACAATTGATGGAAATGAAATTGAAGAATACCTTAATATTCATTTTGATAAAGATAACACTACTTCATCTTGTTATGAGCGAAGAGAAATAAGTGAAGAAGAATTAAAACGTGTATGGAATAATACTTATAAAGAAAAACCACGTTATATTGAAAAAGAAAAGAAAATAATTCCTGAGGTTTCACATGTTGAAATTAAAGATAGTTCTAAGAAAGAAACTTGTTTCTTAATTGATGGCTATAATCTTATGTATGCCAGTGAATATAAAGAACTTGCCCAAAGTGATATTAGCTTAGGAAGAGAAAAAATCATTGAACTCTTACATGATATGCAAGGATATTTTAATAATCGTATGATTGTTGTTTTTGATGCATATAAAAGAGAAAACAAAGTGCCAAGTATTACACCTAGTGATAATCTAACTATTATTTTTACTCGAAAAGATGAAACAGCAGACCGATATATTCAAGAAAATGCAGCATCTTTAGCTAAAAAATATCGTTTATTTGTGGTAAGTAGTGATGCTTTGATTCAATTATCGATTTTAGGCAGTGATGCTTATCGCCTTTCATCTTTAGAATTTTTAAAACGTTATGAAAGAATTAAAACCAAGATAGCTTTACCAGAAAAGAAAAAAATTTATCCTTTAGAGGATTTAAAAACATTATTTAATGATTAGGTGCTTTTAAAGCACCTTTTTAAAGAAAAAATCTGCAATTAATGCAGATTAATCTTCACTTTTAAGCTTAGCTAAAGAAGAGTTACGATAACGTGCTTTTTTCTCTTCACGAATCTTGGATCTAATGAAATCACGACGCTCTTTACGTTTAATTTCATCAATTGCTTGTTTTCTCTTCTTACGATAATTTGGTTTAACTTTCTTTGATTTACCAACCATTTTAGAGATTTCAATATCTCTTTCACTTACCTTACGTGGACGACTCTTTTCAAATGGATTTTTAACTTCCTTCCATTCACCATTTTTAAAAGCCATGAAAGAGAAAGTAAAGCCCTGTTTCATTAAAGTTTTAATAGTTGTTTCATCTTCTTTTTTATAAATAGCAAAACATGTACCCTCTTTACCATTACGTCCAGTACGTCCAGCACGATGTTTAAAGAAACTTAATTCTTTAGGGAATCCTAACGAAACAACATGGCTTACCCCTTCAACATCAATTCCTCTAGCAGCTACATCGCTTGCAACAATATATCGATATTCTTCATTAGCTAATGAGCGCATCGCTTTTTGTCTTTCTCTTGCTTGTAAACCACCATGAATAAGTAAAGTCTTAATACCTTTAGCACGCATCTTATCATATGCTTTATCACATGCTTCTCTAGTATTGCCAAAGATTAAGCATACATAAGGATCAAAACCATTAATAAATGTTAAGAAAGCATCATCATAATCCAAATGTTTAGCATCAATCAAAATATAATCAATCTTAGGTTGAAAGATTGGTTTATCTTTAACTGTAATAATTTCAGGATTTTTAAGATACTTTTTAACGAATGGTTTTAAGTTTTCTGGGAAAGTAGCAGAGAAACATAAAATCTCAGGCTCTTTGACCATTTTTGAGAAAACAACATCAATATCTTCTAAAAAGCCATAGTCCAAAGTCATATCAGCTTCATCAATAATAAACATATTAACTTTATCAACACGAATATGATTATCACTATAAAGAGCTTTAATACGACCAGGAGTACCTACAATAATATGTGGTGCTCTTTTTAAACCTTCCTTCATTCTTTCGTTATCCATGCCACCAGTCAAAAGACGTATACGAAGTTCTGGATAGACTTGCTTCATCATACTTGCAACACTATGAATCTGATATGCTAATTCTCTTGTAGGAGCAGATATTACAACTTGTGTTTCATCAAGAAGTGGATTGATTTTTTCACAAATTGAGAAAAGATAAGCATAAGTCTTGCCTGTACCTGTTTCCCCTACTGCAGTAACATCTTGATTTTTATGAGCACGATTAATTGTTTCTTCTTGAACGCCAGTTAATTCTTTAAAGTGATTTAAAGCTGCCAACTGTTGAGTTTCTTTTTTTAAATCTTTTAATTCCATAAATTAGTACCTACTTTATATACGGAAAGATTATAACAAAATTCTTCCCTAAATAAAAAGGATAACTAAGGCTCGTGATATAATTGAGATATGGAAATTAAAAGAGTAATCCCTAGCGGTTATTGTAAAGGGGTAATTAGAGCCATCCAAATGGCTAAACAAGCACGAATTGATTATCCTCAAGAAAAGATATATGTTCTTGGAATGATTGTGCATAACCACTATGTTGCAGAAGCTTTAGAAAAACTAAATATCATTACTTTAGATGCCAATAATAAAGAAGAAGCCATTAATTCTATTGATAATGGTGTTTTAATCTTCTCAGCTCATGGTATTGCTGATAAATATAAAAAGATGGCTAGTGATAAAGGATTAATCATTATTGATGCAAGTTGTGTAGATGTTATTGCAACTCAAAATATAGTTAAAAAGCACTTAAATGAAGGTTATAAGGTCTTTTATATTGGTAAAAAGAACCATCCGGAAGCAGAAGCAGTTTTATCAATCTCTAGTGATATTATCTTAATAAATAGCGAAGATGATATTCCCTCAAATTGTGATAAAGCTATTTTTGTAACCAATCAAACAACCATGTCAATCTTTGAAATCGCTAATATCTTCGAAGCTATCAAAAAGAAGTATCCTAATGCTTTATTTGAAAAAGAAATATGCAAAGCTACTACTATGCGCCAAGAAGCTGTATTAAAACTAAAAGATTGTGATTTATTAATTGTTGTCGGAGATCCAAAGAGTAACAATTCTAATAAATTAAAAGAAATAGGTTTATTAAGTGGCATTAAAAAAGTAATCATGATTGAAGAAGCTAAGGATTTAAAATTGGATGATTTAAAAGATTGTAATCATATCTATGTTACAGCAGGAGCATCTACTCCAACTTCACTTACCAATGCTGTTATTGAAACACTTAAAAAGTTCGCTTTAAATGGCGAACTAATTAAACCTGATGTTAATCTTGATGAAATACTTTAATGCTTAAAATATTTTAAAATACTTCTTAAAGATAACTTTTCAATATGGAAGACATCCTGTGGTAAATGAATCAAACATGCTACAACAACATAAATAAGAATCATCAACATAGTTTCAACCATAAACCACATCATTACTACTAATCTTCCACTATATGGCATTGATATAAAAGTATTTATCAAAACAAAAGGAAGCATCGAAATTAAAGTAGTAATTAAAGTTCTAATACTAATATTAGCTAATCTTAATAAACTAAAACCATAGTTATGATTTAAGAATATTGAGCCAAAAATAATCATAGCAAATGAAGCACATGCGGTTGATAAAATCATACCATAAGCATTAAATATCGGAACTAACATAAAGAATGTTAAAAACTTAATGATTAATGTAATAATCAAAAACACGATTGCTTTTTTTCTAGATCTTAATGTAATTAAGACCGAAGAAAAGATTGGTGCAATAGTATCGGTAAAAGCTACAAGTGCATATGTTGCAAGCAATGGTGATGTGGTATCTAACTGACTTGTGCCATACATAATGGCATAAATAGGTTTAGCGAAAAAGAAGATAGCACTAGCTACTGGCAATAAGATAAAGACCACCATTGCAAAAATATCTTTTAATTGATTAGATAAAGCGATATTATCTCTTCTTTCATAGCTCTCAGTAAGATATGGTACAAGCCCAGCTGAGAATCCTAATGTTAAAACTTGAGGAATAGATGCAATCTTATTGCAATTTGTTTGAACTACACCTAAAGCTAATTTAGCTTGTTCATAATCCATACCAATACGAGTTGCATATGAAATAAAGAAATTTGAATCAATTAATGGTGAACATGTACCTAAAAAAGAAATTACAACATAAGGAACACCTAAAGAAATAATCTCTTTCATTGCTACATCTTTTGCGATTGCTTCACTTTCTTGC
>CAKUWO010000038.1 GCA_934699415.1 uncultured Erysipelotrichaceae bacterium | reverse complement strand
ACTTGAAAAAGTTAGACAAGAAATCGTAGCTTAACAATAAAGCCTTAAGGAATACCTTAAGGCTTTATTTTAATATACGACTTTTATTACAAGTAAAATAAATTACTTGATTATCTTTAGCTATTTCTTCTAACATTGCTAAAGCTTCCTTTAGATTATTATCATCCATGTTTACAAAAGGATCATCAAGAATAAAGAACGGCTTTTCTTTTTTAAATAAAGCTTTAGCCAACGATAGCCTTAAGCATAATGATATGCCATCAATTTCTCCTGAGCTAAAATAATCAAGTTGATGTTCAAATCCTTTACTATAAATGCTAATATTTAAGTCTTTATCAATGCTTACTAAAGGCTTTTTAGCTTTAAATAATAATGCAGCATATTCTTTAAAATACTTTTCAAGACCATCAAGATATAGCAAAGATAAATTATCTTTAGCTAATTTTAAATAATCGATTGTTTTATTATAAACATCAACTTTAAATTCATATTCCTCAATAATGGTTTTAACTTTAGCTATTTCAAGATTATATTCATCTAATCGTTCTATTTCATCATTTAAAGAATTAAGCTCAATTTCTTTTTCTGTAATAATTTTATAAAGCTCATTTATTTCTTCATCATTTTTATCCTCTACTTGTAGCTTGTTAATATTAGGATTTAATAATAAAAATTTATCTAAATCAGCTTTACAGGTTTGATATTGTTTTAAACTATCATTTAAAGCATAGATATTATCAAGATTTAATAGCTTATCTTCTTTAAGACGATAATGACTATAAAGACTCAATAGATATTCATCGTATCCATTTCTTAATTCTTTAAGTTCTTTTTCTCTTTTGTTTATATCACAACACCTAATATAAGCATTATTAAGCTCTTCTAAGCTCTCATTGTAATCTGATAAAGTATTTATACCATATAGCTTAAATAAGCTTAAAAGCTCTTCTTTTTGTTTATTAGAAGATATTGTTAATGCATGATAATTCTTTTTAATAAGTTTTTGTTTATTAAAAATAATAAAGAAATTTAATAACAGAAATAAGAAAGTAAAGATTAAAGAAATATAAATATTTATCTTAAAATAATTATGATAATTAAAATAAATATAAGCATTTATAGCGATTAATATTAATATAATACTAGTTAATACAATGATAAATAAGCGATTATTTTTATTATCTTCTGGATTTAAATTAGCTATTTTATAATCATTTAAGCTAATTTTATTTATTAACTCTTCAATTGAATTAAGATCTTTATCCACATTATTAACTTTAAAATATTCTTTATATTTATCAACGATATTTATATCGTTATTCGATAATGTAATATTATCAAGCTCTCTTTGCTTATAGTTAATTAATTCTTTTTCCCTATTTAATTCTTTAACAGTATCAATTCCTGGCACTCCAAAAGGATATTCATCCCCTATTTCTTTGATTTTATGGGATAAATTATGAAGCTTTTCTTGGAGATAGATATATTCTTTATAATTGTGATTGTTTATAAGATTATTCTTATTTTCTTTTTCTTTTAATAAAACATCTCTTTTTAAATATAGAGATTCTAATTCATTTCTTAATGATTCATAAGAATCAGCTTTTCGTATAGCTTCTGCTTTTTTATTTTGTAAATTTATTAATTTTTCTTTATTTATGTTTAATAAACCATTATTTTTAATTAACCTATTCTTAGCTTTAAGAAGCTTATTTAAAGCTTTATCATAGTCATAATTATCATCACTTTGATATAAATCAATTAAACGCAATTGTAGGCTATCTTTTGAAAAATCGTTTTCCTTTAAATCAGAAATAAATAAAGATTTTAAGAAAGATTCGCTATCTAAACCAAACAATTCTTCCCCAATAACTCTATAATCTTTAATTTCATAATGCTTAGAAAGATTGTAATAGTAACATTGATCTTTAGATGCAACTTCAAAGAATTTGCGTTTAATAGTATAAACATTTTCTTGATATAAAAAAGTAATACTACCACCATAAATACCATTATCCCATGGTTTATAACGATGTCTTTGATTAGCTACTCCGCTTTTACGATTGCCATCAAAACCATAAAACATGACTTTGATAAAAGAAGCTAAAGTTGTCTTACCAAAACCATTTTCACCATAGATGATATTTAAGCCATCATTAAAGTTATAGTCTATATCTTTTAATTTACCAAAGGTTTCAATATGACAATTAATTATTTTCATTCTTCAAAATCCTCGTCATTTAAAACTGCAAAACCAGTATGTATAATGGCTTCTTTAAGCTTGCTGCTACTTTCTTTATCTTCTACTTGTCTTAAAAATTCACCCTTTAAAGAGATATTGTGACGATATTTAGCATAATCAATTTTGAGTTTAGCGTTATCTTTAATCTTTACAAAATAATGATCATTTTCTAATGTATCTTTTAAATAGTTTAGTGGTAAATATAAATCAGCTTCTATTTCTCCTTTTAAGATAAATTCCAACATGTCATCTTTTTTGTAATTAGCAGCTTTATTTTGCATAAGTTTTAAAACTTCAATGCTAGTTAAACAATCTTTAATATCACATTCAACTAAATGTAATGTTCTTTTCGCAAAAGGAATAAATTCGCTTTCAATTTTTTGCTTACTAATATCCAATAAGACAAAACCTTTAGCACCACATTCATCAAACCCTCTTCCTTCAAGACATCCGGGATAAATGATTGTCATATCATCTAATTGTCTTTTAATATAAGAATGAAAATGATCTAAAGCTAAATAATCAATCGCTTTATTTCTTAGCTTATTAAGATTAATCAAGTCTTTACCACTATTTATAGCTAATTCACCATGTAAGGTAATGATGTTGATGTATCCATTAATAATTGGCAAATCATCATAAATTAAATCATAATTTTGATTATTCATAACTCTTCCTGATATAGCGATATCATCAAAGCAATATGTATGCCACATATCATCAAAAAGATATAAATTTATAGGAACATCATTAAAAGTAACCCCTAAATCATGGTTACCTTTAAGATATATAAATTTAATAGTGGAATGTTCTTTAATAAGTTCTAGAAATTGATTTAAGGTATTCTTCTTAGGATGATTATGGTCAAATAAATCGCCAGCAATCAATACTATTTCTACTTCATTATTTAAAGCATAATCAACAAGTCTTTTAAAACTGTCTAGAATTTCTTGATTACGTAAATTAGCTTCATCTTCATCTAAATATGAATTTAGAGCCGAATCAAGATGTAAATCAGCACAATGAATAAGCTTCATGATTATTCTTTATTATTTTTAAGTTTATAGAAAGTACGTCCTTCAAGTGCAAAGATACGTGAAGAGAATTCGCCTTCTTCAACATCAGCTAAAGCTTTAGAAATAATATTGATTCTAGCATCAATATTATCAATATAGCTAAGTACTTCAGCTTCCATTGTTTCCGGTCTAACAGGTGAACCAAATTCTAGTTGTCCATGATGACTTAAAACCAAATGTCTTAAAATTAATAATTCTTCACTATCTTCAAGACCTATTTCTTTGCCAATCTCAAGAAGTCTAGCAGCGCAAATTGAGATATGGCCTAATAGCTTGCCAGCTGTGGTATATTCAGTAACAACAGCACTTGATAATTCTTCAATTTTACCTAAATCATGGACAATTACCCCAGCATAAAGATAATCGCGATTAAGTGCGGGATAAATATCACAAATAGCTTCAGCAAGTTTCAACATACCAGCAGTATGTGTTGCCAAACCGCCAATAAATTCATGATGAATTTTACTAGCAGCAGGATAACTATAAAATTCTTTTTGGTAATGATTCATCATTGCAGTAACAATTCTTGCGATATTAATATTATTAATACGACAAATAGCACCATTAATTGTAGCTTCTAAAGTGGCATGTGAAATTGGTGATTGAGCAATAAAGTCTTCTTTTTGATATTCATTTTCAGCCATTGGTAAAGCTGAAGAGATTTTAGCTTGAAACTTATCACGATATTTAATAACTTCAAGTTCAAATAAATATACCTTACCACTTTCAATTAATTTCTCAATTTCAGGTTTAACATCCCAATAACGACCTTCTATTGTTTTAGTATTGTCTTGCAGTTGTATTGTTAGATATGGTGAACCATTATTTGCAATACTTTTTGTAACATGTGTTACAAGTAAAGGCGTTGAAATTCTTTCACCTTCTTTAAAACTTTCTATTTTTCTATTCATCGTCCCACTCCATTTCATTAAGGGCTGCATAAATCATTTCACTTCTAAAACCTTTAGAAGCTAATGCATGATAGATACGGTTACGTAATTCAGTGCCATGATATTTATGCTCATAATGTTTTTTTACTTTTAAGCTTTCTCTTCTTAATAAATCTTCTTCATCAAATTCTTGTTCAGTAAAGTCTAAAAGTCCTAAAGCTTCACTAGCATCACTATAACCAAAGCCAGCATTCATTAATTTTCTTAAAATTGTATCTTTAGCTACTTTAACTGTTTTGTTGTGAATTGAAGCTTTAAATTTAACAGCCATATGATAAGCTTTCTTTTTTTCATCATCGATATTGTTTTCTAATGTTTCATCGATAATTCCCATTGGAACGCCGTCTTTTCTTAAACGGTCATAAATATTTCTCTTAGATCTAAAAGCAGCATTTAAAGAATCAATTTTATCACGAGCATATTTACGATCATCTAATAAACCACGCTCAATTAGTTTATTGACAATAGCATTGGTTTGTGCAATATCAATATTACTTTTCTTAGCAATATAATCATACATTTGTTTAACAGTATAATCTTTATTAGCAATAGCTCTAAGGCACATACGATATGCAATGGTCTCTTTTTCTTCTTTCTTTAATTCATCATATATTTCAGCTTTAAGATAATCATCTTTACGTATTCCACGCTCATAGAAAGAATCTAAAGATACAAGTAATGTTTCTTCTTCATCATTACTTGTAAGAGTTAATTGAACATAATCATTTTTAAGGGCAATTCTTTTAACTTTATAGCAATCTTCATATCTTGTAATTACATCTTGATACACATCGATTACCTTCTCAACAAATAAATTAGCATCATATTGTTTAACACTTTCTAAAGCATAATCTTGCATCTTCTTAATCTTTTCCTCATCAAGATTAAAGAAAGCAATAATTTTATCTTTTAGCTCATCTTCATTATTGAAGAAGAAACCATTTTTTCCTTCCTCAATTAAATCGGTTAATACTTCGTCATATCTTGCAAAAACAACTGTTTTAGATGATAAAGCTTCAATATAGGTCATGCCTTGCGTTTCGGTGGTTGAAGCCGAAACAAAAGCATCAGTAGCATGATAATAAGAAGCTACTTCATTAAATGGCCTTTTGCCCAAGAAAACAATCTTATCTTCAGCTTTTAACTGTTTAGCTAACTTGTGATATTCATCTTCTTGCGGACCACTGCCAATGATAATTAGTTTATATGGCTCATTAGTAAACTTCGCAAAAGTTTTAATTAACATACTAATTGATTTTTCTTCTGCAATTCTGCCAACAAAAAGAACCATCTTTTCATGATCTTTTAAATTACATTCTTGACGAATTTTAATTGTTAAATCGTGATTTTCGTATTTTGGATTAAAACGGTCTATTTCAATGCCAGTAGGAATAATTTTAATCGGCGTCTTAATACCATATCTTTTAAGCATAATAGCAGTCTTTTTAGATGGCGAAATAAGGCACATGCAATGGTCTCCATAAATCTTAGATAATGAAGAAACAGCTTTCTTGGCTAGACTTTCAACCATTTCCAAATCTAAAGGATTAGCATAATGGGTATAATCTTCATAAGTTGTATGGTATGTACGAACAAGAGGTATATGTAACTGTTTGGCAACAATATTAGCAAAAATGCCAATACCGAATTCTGTATGAGCGTGAATAATGTCAAAATTCATCTTTCTTAATTCTTCAAGCATTAAATAATGAATTGGGCTAGCCGCTTTATAACCATATAGATTTTTGAGTTCGATGCCTGGAAGTAAGATCACATTACCTTCTTGTTTTACCTTAAAAAGAGCTGGATAGGTTGAAATAACATAAACATCATGCCCATAGTCTACTAGTTTTTTGCGTAATAATTCAACCGATGAAACAACACCATTAATATCAGGTAAATAGGTATCAGTAAAAAGAGCTACACGCATATCTAACCTCCTAATTTTTAATTTTTACATAAACAAAAGCAAAAGCACCTACAAGTAGTAATAAATAATAACTAAATACACGCCATAATAACATTGCTGTTTTGGTTAGAATAGGATTAAAGAGTGAAGCAAACATGCTCATAAAAATTACTTCTGTTCCCCCGCTTGCTCCAGGAATTGGAATCATACTACTACTTATAGCTACAAAAGAACCAATTGTTAAACAATCTAAATATAAAGATAAAGTTGGCTTAACTCCTAAAGTTATAAAAACAACAAAAGGAATAGAATAATAAGCTGTAAGTCTTAATATTGTCAATAAGGTTGCATTGATTATAACATTCTTACGTTTCTTTAATGCATTTGCTTCACTTACAAATTTAATTACTGTATCATTAATAGTTTTTTTGGTTTCTTCAATATTATCAACAAAATGTAACTTATGAGCAATATTTAAACCAACAGAAGTAACCCATTTTAAGAATCTTTCTGATTTGCCTAATGCATATAAAAAGAAAATGACAAAAATATCAACAATAAAACCAATAATTACAAAGATAAATAACGAAGAGAAGCGATTATAATATTCGTTAAATCGCGAAAAGATCATGATGAAGCCATAGATACATAAAACCATTTGATAGATAATAAAATCCATCCAAAGAATTGATGCCCCATCGCAACTTCTTACACCTTGTTTACTAAAAACATATAATTGGGCAAATTGACCACCACTACTTGATGGTGTAATTCCATTAAATAAACATGCAACAAGTGAATTGATAAAGCCTTCTTTAAATGAATAGTCTTTTTTATAAATTCTTGCATAACATACAAGAATCATAGAAATAAAAATTTGCCATAAAAGAACAATGCCTGCAAGCACTATAAATGACTTAAAACTTATATTTCTTAAGCTTTCAATAATCGTTTCTTCCTGTCCTTTTAAAACTAAGAAATAGACTAATAAACTCGTTAATAATACTAGTCCTATATTAAGAAGATATTTATAAAGACTCTTTTTCATAATTCACCTTCTTATATACTCTTTCATATACTTCTTTAAGTTTTAAACCAATATTTTCAATAGAACGCTCTTCAGCTGTTTTATAAGCATTTTCGCTTGTATCGATACATCTATTTTCAACACAATCTTCAATTAATTTAATAAAGTTACGATTATCATTAGCTTTAAAACAGTTATAGCCATCAATTAGCCATGGATCAAAAGCGCCAATATCTCTAACAACTACTTTTTGTCTTGAAGCTAATGCTTCTAGTACGACAATGCCTTCAGTTTCTTCATAACTTGGGAAAAAGAAACAATCAGCATCTAAATAAGCACCTTCAATAATTGCTCCTTTAACATATCCTGGCATAATAACATTCTTACTGCGATTTTCAATGGCTGTGCTTACTTCTAAAGGAATAGTCAAAGGAGAAGAATATCCAAACCATATAAAAGTGTATTCTGGTATTTTTTTAGCAATTTCCAAAAAATCTAAAATACCTTTTCTTTCAAAATATAATCCCACGCCAATAACAACCTTATCTTTCTTATTCAAAGAAAAATAACGACGATAGGCTTCTACTTTATCTTTATCATAAGCAAAGCGTTTTAAATTAATGCCATTTGAAATCGCATTGATTGGTACTGTTATACCATAACTTTCAAGAATCTTTTTTGAATACGGGGTTGGAGTAATAATTTCATCTCCTTGTGAATATAAAGAAATAAGATATTTCTTAAATAAAGGACTAATCTCATTAGAGAAAAGAAAAGAATTACGAAAATCTTCTTCTGTTGAATGAGCATGATATATAACAGCTTTCCCTTTCTTTTTACATTCAGCAATAATTGCATTGGAATTAAGGAAATAGGTATTAATATGTAAAATATCATAATCTTCTAAAGGATTGATAGTGTAAGCGACACCAGCACTTTCAAGTGCCATCATTTGATGTCTTAAAGCTCTACCAATGCCTGACTCTTGAAGTAACTTTTCATTTTCAAAATATAATAAAACTTTCATGTTTTAATTATAATACAGACAATACAGAATAAAAAAAGACAATCGAGTAGGAGAAACTAAATAAATGGTTTCTTCTTTTATTTAGTTTCGACCTCTCACACCACCGTACGTACGGTTCCGTATACGGCGGTTTCAAATTTACTTAAAAGTTGTGTTGTAACTGATAATATTCAGTTAAAGATACTAGACCAGCTTCTTTAAAGATTTTATTTGGCAGTGCATTTTGGAGAAAAGAACTAGCACATCTCGCACAGCCTTTTCGTGTATTGCCATAGGCTTTGCATTCCCGTTCAGGGAACTCACATTGTCTTAATCTCTTGACTCTTGTTTTTGGGTTTTTCCACTGTTTCCATATGCACATTCTTAGTCTAAATCTAAGATATCTATCAAGTTCTTTCATTGCCATCTTCATACTTCCTATCCTAAAGCAATTAATCCAACCTCTAATAATTGGGTTAAGTCTAGATATTTTGTATTTAATAGATGTTGATACACTACGAATTGTTTCATCGTGTAGTTTCTTTTTAAGTTCCTTAATAGATTTAATGTGTGGTTTTGGTTTCCAATGAGTGGTTTTACTATCTCGATAGAAACCAAAACCCAAGTACTTAATTTCATTTGGTCTTGCAACTTTAGTTTTAGTAGCGTTTACCTCTACTCTTAACTTTTCTTTCAACCATCTAGTTACTGATGCCATCACTCTATTAGCGGCTACTTCCGATTTAACACATATTAATATATCATCGGCATAACGTGTAAATCTTAATTCTCTTTTCTCTAGCTCTTTATCAAATTCATTTAAATAGATATTAGCTAGTAATGGAGATAAGTTACCGCCTTGTGGTGTTCCTATATTGGTTTGGCTAATGGTGCCTCCAATGTTTACACCACTTTGAAGAAATTTTCTTATTAATGACTCGGTATCACCGTCTTTAATAATTTTATGTACAAGTATCATTAGGATATCTTGGTCTACATTATCAAAGAATTTAGATAAATCTAAATCTACTACCCAATCATAGCCATCATTAAAGTATTCTAGTGCTTTTACTATTGCGTTCTCACATCTTCTTTTGGGTCTAAACCCGTAAGAGTAATTAGAAAACACTTCTTCACACATTGGTGATATAACTTGAACAATAGCTTGTTGTAAGACTCTATCCTTAACACTTGGTATACCTAGTGGTCTTTTTGTACCGTCGCCTTTTGGTATCTCTACTCTTCTAACAGGAAGAGGTTTATACTTTCTTACCCTAATCTTGGATTTGATAGTTTCACCATTTTCCTTAAAGTAGTCTTCTACTTCTTCGACAGTCATCTTATCAACGCCAGGTTTTCCCTTATTAGCTTTAACTTGTTTTATGGCTAAAGCTATGTTGTCTTGAGATAGAATTTCTTCTAATAGTTTTGACATTACTTTTGTTTTCCTTTCTACATTCGCTCATGATAACTCTTGCCCTAAGGTAC
>CAKUWO010000037.1 GCA_934699415.1 uncultured Erysipelotrichaceae bacterium | reverse complement strand
TATTGAAATTGGCTTTGGTACTGGTGCTATGAAATGTACTCCAGCTCACGACCCTAATGATTATGAAATTGCTAAGCGTCATAATTTAGAAATGCCTATTTGTATGAATGAAGATGGCACAATGAACGAGCTTTGTGGTAAATATAATGGTTTAGATCGCTTTAAATGTCGTGAAGAATTATTAAATGAATTTAGAGAAAAAGGATGCTTAGTTAAAGAAGAGGAAATCATTCACTCCGTTGGCCATTCCGAAAGAACAGGGGTAATGGTTGAACCATATCTTTCAAAACAATGGTTTGTAAAGATGAAGCCTTTAGCTCTAGATGTTTTAAATGCTCAAAAAGATCCTGCAACAAAGATTAATTTCTATCCTCCTCGTTTTGAGAAGACTTTTGAGCAATGGCTAGAAAATATTGAAGATTGGTGTATTTCTCGTCAATTATGGTGGGGCCATAGAATTCCTGTTTATTATCACAAAGATACAAATGAAGTATATTGTGAGGTAGAACCACCAAAAGATATTGAGAATTATATCCAAGATGAAGATGTTCTTGATACATGGTTTTCAAGTGCTTTATGGCCATTCTCTACACTTGGTTGGCCTGAAGTAACTGAAGATTTAAAACGTTATTATCCAACAAGTGCCATGGGTACAGGATATGATATTTTATTCTTCTGGGTAGCTCGTATGAGCTTCTCAGCTCGTCATTTCTTAAAAGAAGTACCATTTAAAGATTGTTTACTACATGGCCTTGTAAGAGATGAGAAGGGCCGTAAGATGTCTAAGTCTTTAGGCAATGGTATTGATCCTATTGAAGTTATTGAAAAGTATGGTGCTGACTCTTTACGTTATTTCTTATTAACCAATTCAACACCAGGTCTTGATATGAATTTCTCTAATGAGAAGATGGAAGCTGCTTGGAATTTCTTTAATAAATTCTATAATGCTGCTCGTTATGTTGAAATGAATCTTGGAGAAGATTATCACTATGAAGAGCCAGCATTATTAAGTGAAACTGACCATTGGATTATTTCTTCACTTAATAAAACAATTAAAAATATGACTGCTAATTTAGATCGTTATGAAATTGCAATGGCAGGACAAGAGCTTAATAAATTTATCTGGGATGATTTCTGTTCATCATATATAGAATTTAGTAAAGCGGCATTAAATGGTGATGATGAGGTATTAAAAGCTAATACTCGTCATATTCTCTTTAAAGTACTTGATGCAATTACTATTCTTTTACATCCTTATGCACCATTTGTAACTGAAGAAATCTATCAATCATTACATGGTGAAGATAGTTCGGTTTGTATAGCTAATTGGCCATCTATTACTGCTAATGTTGATGAAAAGAAA
Source organism: uncultured Erysipelotrichaceae bacterium (assembly GCA_934699415.1). Classification (GTDB taxonomy): domain Bacteria; phylum Bacillota_I; class Bacilli_A; order Erysipelotrichales; family Erysipelotrichaceae; genus RGIG5669. The sequence goes on along the minus strand of CAKUWO010000037.1, from coordinate 8,975 downwards.
GTAGCTGATGTTGAACTATTACTTGAAATCATTAAAGAAACAAGAAATCTCAAGACTGAAAATAATATCAAACCTTCAAAAGAATTATTCTTTATGTACGAAGGAGACTTATTAGTAAGCAAAGAGATGGAATCAGTATTAGCTAAAATGACACATTTAGTTCATACTGATAAGATTGATGGTGAAACACTTGTTCGTCCTTTATCTAAAGGCAAATTAATCTTCGCTTTAAATGAAATCGTTGATAAAGAAGAAGAACTTAAGAAGATTGATGAACAATTAAAAAAGTTAGAAGCTGAAATTATGCGTAGTGAAAAGATTTTAAATAACCAAGGATTTTTAGCTAAAGCACCGGAAAGTAAAATCAATGAAGAAAAAGCTAAACAAGAATCTTATAAACAAGCATATGAGGCTCTTATTGTTAAGAAAAAGGAATTAACACAATAATGAAAAAGACGACAAAAACTTTACTAACAGCAACTGCTATTACAGGTGGTATTTTAGGTTATAAAAAGCTTGTTGATGACATCTTTAATGATTATTTCAAAGCTAAAAATGATATTGGAGATAAGGATATTGAGGAAGTAATTCCTGCAGCAATTGCCGATCAATATGAAAAAGAATTACCAAATCTCATTAATTGGTTTACTTCTTTAAAAAGAGAAGAAAAAGAAATAACCTCTTTTGATGGTTTAAAACTATCAGGAATGCATGTAACAATTAATGATTCTAATAAATTGATGATACTTGTGCATGGTTTAAATAGTGAACGTTATACTCTTCTTAAGCAAGCATATGAATTCTCATTAATGGGATATAATTTATTAATGGTTGACCAAAGAGGATGTGGTGCATCTTTGGGTAGTTATGTTACTTATGGACTAAAAGAAAGTATTGATTTATTACAATGGATTTCATCTCTTGTAAAAGAGAATGAAAATATTGAGATTGGTTTATATGGTGTCTCCATGGGTGCTGCTACAATTTTAATGACTTTAAATTCATCTTTACCAAAGAATGTCAAATTCGCGATTGCCGATTCATCATATACATCACTTGAAGATATGGCATCTAAGTTACTCTTTGATAAAGTAGGCATATTAGAGCCTTTCATTCTTCCAAGTCTTAAGCTTAAACTTAAACAAACTTTAGGTTTTGATATGGAAAGCGTATCTCCACGTATTGCTTTAGCACATAATGATGAAGTTCCAGTATTATTAATTCACAGTCGCAATGATAAACTTATTCCTTATCATATGGCTGAAGAATTATTTAGCAGTTGTTTAGGCTATAAAAAGATTATTATTGAAGAGAATCCAACCCATGCTTATGCATGTTATGAAGACCCTCATTATTTTGAAATGATTCAACAATTCATTAATATGCTCCCACAAAAAGAAGGTGTCTTATGACCTCTTCTTTTGTTTTATAATAGAAACATGTATCTTTTATCGCTCTATGTTACAAATACTACCTTAGCCACAGATCATCCTTATACTTATCTTTCAAAAGAAAAAGTAGAACAATATAAAAGGGTAGAAGTCTTTTTTAATCGTGCACTAAATGCTGGACTTGTTGTTGAATGTGAATACACCTCTTCGTCTAAAGAAGAATTAGAAAAAGAATATGGTTTTAAATTAATTGAAATTAATCGTGTTATTGATGAAGAAGCTATTTTAAATGATGAACAATATAAGCTAGCTAAATGGTTATCAAAAGTAACACTTTCATCTTTTACAGCATGTTTAAATACTATGTTACCTAAATATCTTAAAAATACTAAGAAAAGAGAAAAGCCAGTTATTGTTAAAAGAATACACAAGAATGATATTAATAATCTTGTATTAACTCCTAGACAAAAAGATATTTACTATCTATTAGAAGATAAAGAATTATTGAGTGAAGCTCGTAAATTATCTGTTTCAATTGTCAATAAACTTATTAGTTTAAATGCAATCAGTATTTATGAAGAAGAAAGACAATTAGAGGAAGAAGAATTTAAGATTAATGAAAATGCTTTTCTTGAATTAAATGATGAACAGAAATTGGCTTATGATAGCTTTTTAAATGATAATTATCGTATTAACTATCTATATGGTGTTACAGGTAGTGGTAAAACTGAAGTTTATTTGCATTTAGCTAAAGAATTTCTTTCTAGTGGCAAACAAGTATTAATTTTAGTACCAGAAATATCTTTAACACCACAAATGATTGATAGAGTTAAACAGCGTTTTACATCAGTTGCTTTCTATCATTCTGAATTATCTAATCAAGAAAGATATGAGCAATATTGTCGTATTAAAAATGATAAAGTAAAAATTGTTGTTGGAACAAGATCTGCGATATTTTTGCCTTTCAATAATCTTGGTTTAATAATCCTTGATGAAGAAAATGATAGCTCTTATATACAAGATAATACACCATGTTATGATACTAGAAGAGTAGCTATTAAACGTATTGAAGATGTTAAAGGCAAATTACTAATGGCTAGTGCTACACCATCTTTAGAATATTATTCAAGAGCTTTAAAAGGAGATATAGGTTTTTTAAAGTTAACCAAAAGAATTAATAATACTTTGCCATCAATTGAAATTGTTGATTTAAATAAAGAAATTAAAAAGAATCATCAATATATTTTCTCTAATATATTGATTGATGAGATTAAACAACGTTTAAACAGACATGAGCAATGTATTATTTTATTAAATCGTAGAGGGTATTCTCCAATTGTGAAATGCGGCAATTGTAAAACAACCTTAATGTGTAAAGATTGTGATACAGCCCTCAATTATCATAAGGATGAAGCTTCTTTAAAATGCCATCAGTGTGGAAGAGTGTATCGTTTACCAGCTAAATGTCCTAAATGTGGTCGTGATGATTGGATATTTTATGGCTTTGGTACAAAAAGAGTTGAAGAAGAAGCTTTTAAGCTCTTTAATGGGGCTAAAATAGCGCGTATGGACCACGACGCTACATTACGCAAAGGGAGTCATCAAGATATCTTAAAACGCTTTGAAAATAAAGAAATTGATATTCTAATTGGTACTCAAATGATTGCTAAAGGATTAGATTATCCAGATGTAACACTGGTTGGTATTTTAAATGCTGATGCTTCGCTTTTACATCAAGATTATAATTCTGCTAAGATGACATTCGACTTATTAATGCAAGCTAGTGGAAGAAGTGGAAGAAGTCTTAACAAAGGTGAAGTAGTTATACAAGCTTTTAATACAAATCATTATGTTTTAAATGCTGTTAAGAAGCAAGATTATGATTATTTCTATCGTATTGAAATGAATTATCGTTATCAAGCTTCTTATCCACCTTATAGACATTTAATAAGTCTTATTATTTCTGAACAGAATGAAGATAAATTAAATAAACTATCTTTAGCTTTAAAAGAGTGCTTGGATTTAACAGAATTAAAGGTTTATCGGCCTATAAATTTAGCTAAAAGAATTAAAGAATATCGCAGCCGTATTCTTGTGACAGGCAATGATTTAAGAAAAATGCTTGTCATATTAGATCCTCTTGTAAGAAAATTTATTAATGACTACAGTTGTCGTTTAAAGGTGGAAATAGATCCCCTAGTATTGGAATAAATATGCAAAGAAAAATAGCTTATGATATTTTAAAGAAAGTATTAATTGATGGTGAATATGCTAATCTTTTAATGCAAAAAGAATTAAAAGCATTGCCTTATATTCAACGTCCTTTTGTAACAGATTTAGTTAATGAAGTATTACGTAACTATTTATATCTTAAAGAACAGGTGCTTTTCTATACTGATAAAAAGACTGATGAAGAATTATTGATTTTATTATCTATGGCTTTTTATGAGCGTTTTTATCGTCATGAAAAAGATTATGTAGTTAATAATGAATATACCAGTTTAGCAACTAATAAGCATGCAAAAGGCTTTGTAAATGCTTTATTACATAAAGCAGATCATTTAAATAATTTAGATTTACCTTCTTTTGAAAAAGAAGCTTTAGAAGCATCTTTACCTTTATGGATCGCTAAGATGTGGCATAAGCAATATAGCGAAGAAGAGTATGCGTATTTGCTTAAAGATTTAAGTAATGTTCCTAGTATTACTTATCGTTTAAATCCTTTAAAAGGCAATAAAGAGGCTTTGATTAAAGAAGGTGCCATTTTCTTTGATATGTATGGTTTTAAGTCAGAACATAATTTATTAAATGAAGAAGGCTTTAAAAATGGTGAATATTATGTTCAAGATAAGAATGCTATGGCTTTAACATCAATGTTGAAACTTGAAGAAAATGATATCTTTTTAGATATTTGTTCAGCTCCTGGTTCTAAATTTTATAATGCTTTAGAAGTTATAAAAGAAGAGAATGCTTATTCTAATGATGCTAATCCTAAAAGAGAAGACTTGGTTGTTAAAAATGCTGCTCGTTTAGGTTATACAAAATTCCATAGCTCAGCAATTGATGGTAGAGAATTAAAGAATTATTTTGATATTAAATTTAATAAGATTTTATTAGATGCGCCATGCTCTGGTCTTGGTGTATTAAAGAAAAAACCAGAATTAAGATATCGCTTAAAAGGTGAGGATTTAGATGGTTTAGAAAAACTTCAGAAAGAATTATTAGATAGTGCTTATGAAGTATTAGAAGATGGTGGCACTTTACTTTATTCAACTTGTACTTTAAATAAAAAGGAGAATGAGAAACAAGTAGCTTCATTTTTAACAAGACATGAAGATATGAAATTAATTGAGGAGAAATTATTTCTTAAGGAAGATGGCGATCATTTCTATGGTGCTATCTTAAAAAAGAATTAAGAAAATGATAAAATTGACCTATGAATAATTCAGTATATGACCTCAGTTTTAATGACTGGGAAGAATATTTAGTAAATATTGGTTCTAAAAAGTTTCATGCGAAGCAGATTTTTCGATGGCTTTATGATAAACGTGTTTCATCATTTGATGAAATGAGTGATTTGTCTTTATCTTTAAGAGATAAATTAAAAGAAAATTTAACATTCCCTTCTTTAACTACTGTTGATGAACAACATTCCAAAGATGGTACTGTTAAATATTTATTTGGACTTGAAGATGGACAAATGGTAGAGAGTGTATTAATGTTATTTGATTATGGCACTAGTGCATGCTTATCTACTCAAGTTGGATGCAATATGGGTTGTACCTTCTGTGCTTCTGGACTGCTTAAAAAACAGCGTAATTTAAGCTCTGGCGAGATTGTACTTCAAGCTTTAACAATACAAAAGAAATTAGATGAAGATGGTATGCGTTTATCTAACCTTGTCTTAATGGGAACAGGGGAACCATTTGATAATTATGATAATGTATTAAAAGCTTTATCTGTCTTAAATCATCCTTTTGGTTTAGCTATTGGTGGACGTCATATCTCAATTTCAACTTGTGGTTTAGTACCTAAGATATATAAGTTTGCTGATGAAGGATTGCAATATAATTTAGCTATTTCTTTACATGCTTCTAATGATGAATTAAGAAGTCGTTTAATGCCTATTAATCAAGCATATCATTTAGATGAATTATTTAAGGCCCTTGATTATTATGCTTCTAAAAATAATCGCCGTTTAACATTTGAATATTTATTATTAAACGGTATTAATGATAATGAAAAGAATGCTGATGAATTACGTGATTTATTAAAAGGACGTAATGCTTATATCAATCTCATTCCTTATAACAGTGTAAAAGAGAATGATTATATTACTTCTACTGAAAAACGAACATTATCGTTTTACGATATGCTCAAAAAGAGAGGAGTCCAAGTTACTCTACGCCAGAAAAAAGGTGATGATATCGATGCTGCCTGTGGCCAATTGAGAGCTAATCATGAATTATGATATTTGAAAGCATTACTGATATAGGAAAAGTCCGAACTAAAAACCAAGATGCTTATGCAGTCCTCAATAATCAAAAAGGGGACTTTTTGGCTTTTGTTTGTGATGGTATTGGCGGTAATAAAGCAGGAGAAGTAGCATCTTTTGAAACAATGAATTATTTTAAAGAAAACTTCTTTTTAAATAATGGTTTTAATAATTTAGAGGATGCGAAAATATATCTTCAATTTCATCTTAAACAAGTTAATCATCATATTCTAGAATTAGCTAAAAATAATGAAGATTATGAAGGGATGGGTACAACTATTAGTGGCATCTTATTCACTTCTTTTGGTAACTTATTATTTAATATTGGTGATAGTAGATGTTATGGTTACAATAATGAATTAATACAAATGAGTGAAGATGATTCTTTTGTTGCTGAATTATATCGCTGTGGCAAGATAAGCTATGAAGAAACACTTACCCATCCTAAAAGACATTATTTAACTAAAGCTATAGGCATTTATGAGCCTTTAGAAGTAAAGGTAACTAAAGTTAATAAATATCCACTTTATTTAATATGCACTGATGGTTTACATGGTTATGTATCTAAAGAACATATCTCTCGTATTTTGAAAGAAACAAAGCCATTAAAAGAGAAAGCAAATAATTTAAAAGATGCTGCATTATTAACGGGTGGATATGACAATATTACATTTATTCTTGCGGAGGATGAATCATGGCAGAATTAATTGGTGGACGTTATCAAATTCTTAAGCAAATAGGCCATGGAGGCATGGCTGATGTTTATTTGGCTCAAGATACCATTTTAAATCGTGAAGTAGCACTTAAAATTCTTCATGATGAACAAAATAAGGATCCTATAGCCCTTGAAAGATTTTCAAGAGAAGCAGGAGCAGCAACATCACTTTCGCATCCCAATATTGTAGATATATATGATGTGGGTGAAGACCATGGACGTCACTATATCGTTATGGAATATATTAAGGGTTATACTCTTAAACAATATCTTGCGAAAAGAGGCACTTTAACTGTACGTGAATCTGTATGGTTGATGAAACAAATTGCTTCAGCATTATTAGAAGCTCATAAAAATGGAATTATTCATCGTGATGTTAAATCACAAAATGTCTTAATTAAAGCTGATGGAACGGTAAAATTATCAGACTTTGGTATCGCTTTAGCTCGTGGCAATATCCAATTAACATCAGAAGATGCTGTTGTAGGCTCAGTTCATTATTTATCACCAGAATGTTTAAAAGGTGGTGTAGCTACTGAACAATCAGATATCTATTCTTTAGGCATTGTCTTTTATGAAACACTTGCTGGAGATGTTCCTTTTAATAATGAGCAACCAATTCAAATTGCAATGCAACATTTAAAAGATGAATTACCATCCATTTGTGCCATTCGTAATGATGTACCACAATCAGTAGAAAACATCATCATTAAAGCGACAGCTAAATCACCAAGTAATCGTTATAAAAAGATTCTTGAAATGCTTAATGATTTAAATGAATGTCTTAAGCCAGAACATAAAAATGATAAAAAATTAATTATTAAGAATAATACTTTCTCTTTAAAGGAAGAAAAGAAGAAAGAGAAAGAAGTTAAACAAAAGAAAGAAATTGATAAAAAGAAATTATTTAATACACTTCTTATTACTTGTGTTTCTTTATTATCAATCTTACTTTTAATACTTATCTTATTTGTATCAGGTGTTATTGGTACTGGTGTTAAACATGTTGTTGTTCCAGATATTAGTAATATGTCAATTGTTGAAGCTGATGATATTTTAGATAAACTTGGTTTAAGTTTAGATTATTCTAATATCGAACGTGTTATGACTGAAAATACCAAAGAAGGATTAATTATTTCTTCAGTTCCGGCAATGGGCGAAGAAGCAGATCGTGGTAGTAAAGTTAAAGTTATTGTATCTGATGGTATATACCAAACAATGGAAGACTTAAGTGGCAAAAAGATCAATGATGTTAAAGAGATGCTTAAAAGTAAAAATTTCGTTGTTCATGAGCAAGCGGTAGAAGAAGAGGGTGAACCAGGCACCATTGTAAGACAAGAAGGTGTTTTAGCTAACGAGAAATATAACCCTAACATTCAGAAGCAGATAACACTCTATTATATTCAATATCCAAGTATTCTTATTGATTTTGGTTTGTTAGGACAAGATGTAAATAATGTAGCGGCATATTTTAAAGAAAAGGGTATTGCTACCGAGATTGTTGAACTTAAAGCTGAAGATTTAACCGAACAAGAAGCAGCATATGGTGTTAATAATCTTGTTCGTATATCACCGAATGAGGGTATGTCATATCGTCAAGTAGATGACCAAAAAATTACTCTTTTTACCTATAGATAGGAGATTATATGAAAATTGCACCATCAGTTTTATCTTTAGATTATGCAACATTTAAAGAATCATTGATTGAATTAGATAAATATGCTGATTGGCTTCATTATGATGTCATGGATGGTCATTTTGTACCTAATTTAACTTTTGGTCCAGATATACTAAAAGCTTTTAAAAGAAATAGTTCGCTATTTTTAGATGTCCATTTAATGGTTACAGATCCTATTTTCTTTACTGATATTTTCGCTTCAGCAGGAGCTGATCAAATTACATTTCACTATGAAGCTTTAGCTAGTAAAGATATTAAGCCCTTGATTAATCATATTCATGAATTAGGTTTAAAAGCAGGTATTTCAATTAAGCCTAATACTGATATTGTAGAAATTAAAGATTATTTAGATATCATTGATACGATTCTTGTGATGTCGGTTGAGCCTGGTTTTGGCGGTCAAAAATTTATAGAATCTTCACTTACTAAAATCAAATGGTTAAATGATATTCGCTATAAAAATAATTATCATTACCTAATTGAAGTAGATGGTGGGGTAAATGATACTAATGCGCCACTTTTAAAAGACATGGGATGTGATGTCCTTGTAGCTGGATCTTTTGTTTTTAAAGGAAATATTGGTGAACAAATAGCTTTATTAAAATAAGTGCTACTAGTATGTAGTGAACCCCTAAAGTTGGACAAACTTAGGAGGTTCACTTTTTATATGAAATTAACTTATGAACAAAAAGTAAA
>CAKUWO010000036.1 GCA_934699415.1 uncultured Erysipelotrichaceae bacterium | reverse complement strand
GCTCTACCTGATGAGCTACATCGGCATATGCAAACTATATTTTACCAAAACAAAAGATAGAAGTATAGCTTCTATCTTTTTCTTATCTTCTTATAAATAGTTAATCCTGTTTCATAAAGATTAGTTACAAAAGAATCTAAAGTATATTCAAGTTGGCCAATAAGTTCGACTACTTCACCACCATATTGTTTCTTATAAGCATATAAACCATATAGCTCATTATGGGGATTAAAATCACCGGCAATACCATAGAAGTTATAATATTTATAACCTTCTTCTTTAGCCTTTTTAATAAGCTCAGAAACTATAATATTAGAGGTGTTGAAATGTTGAAGATACTTTTCATCATTTCCTGCTAGTAACATAATCATTTCATTGCCATAATCCATAATACAAACAACCGATAATAAAGCTTTATTGCCTCTTTCTTTTTGAGCTTCTTTGATTAAATCTATCAATTTTAAATTCTTTTCTAAAACAACTTCTTCTTCGTGAATTCTGTTATTTCTTTTAACAGATTCGGGTTTTAATAATAATTTAGCGATTCTGTCATTTATAGCTTCATTATCTTTGATAACATTTTGATAACATTTATTAAAATCGATCTCAGCACCATAATAATGAAGAATAAGAGGATTTAAACATTCATACATCTCTTCATAATATGATAAAGGACGATCTATAAAACCTCTTCTATTAGAAGTCATTTCCATTAATTCTTTATATGTAGGAATTTCTTCTTTAGTTAATTCTCTTACATTAATAGCTAAATAAACTTTCTTTTTAATTCTTCTTTTAGCTTCATAGGTAAAACCATTCTCAATTTCTTTAATATCTTTATCTAAAGCTAAACGAAATTGGAAACGTGGTTGAAGATTTTCAAAATAAATATTAAATCCGGAATGAATAAAGCCTAATCCTTTTAAAGTATCGATAGTTTCCTGATGATTAAAACCATCAGGAACAATATCACCATTGATATCTCTTTCTTGATAGGGATAATAGGGGTCCATGATTAATTTAAAACCTTTTTCTTCCTTTAATTTATTAATAAATAAAGGTAAAGCTTCTTTTAATAAAGCACTATCAGCATAGTCAATCTGTAAACCATGAGGGCAATAATATAAATATTTATTAAATATTGGTAATTTACGGCCAAGGAATAAACCTGCAGCGATTAATTGCTCGTTATCAAATAAACCAAGATATAAAGAAGTCCAACCAACTTTAGCTTTTAGCTTAGCCCAATTGGAAGTTTGTTGAAAGTTAGTATAAGGATAATTGGATGAGAATTTATCAAATGTTTCAACATCAATTTTTCTAATGTTCATTTCTTGACTCCTTAACTGACTTTTTAATTAATAAACGACGACGAATTTTAAGTAATTTAGAGATAATCGCATTACTTATTGGTTTAGTAATAAAATCAAATTCACCAATAAATTCATCAAAGTCACCACCAAAGCGTAATTTAAAAAGATAAATGCCATAGACATCGCTCTTTTTATCTACTTTTCCTTCAGTTCCAAAAAGATCTCCATATAAACGGCCTTCTTCTTGACCATCTTTTAAAATATTAAAATATAAGATATAGTTTGCGAATAAAGATCTTAAGATATCATTATTACCACCATGAACTATCCATACTTTATCTTGGTATTTAGCAGTAATAACTGATGATAAAACGATGCGTTCTTCTTTAATATCATCAAGCTCTTTTCTTTCTTTGGCAATCTTCTTTAATTGGTCAAGAAGGTCATTTTTAAGAGCTTTTTGTTTCTTTGTCGCATTATCGCTAGTAGCTAGATTAAGTTGTTCATTTAAACTTGATTCTTTTTCATCATAATAACTAATTAATTCTTGTTTATTAACTTCAGCTACCCAAACATCGGACATGTTGGCTTGATGTAAGATGTGATAAAAGTTGTCAAAGAAAGTATAAGGCTCTAAATAAATAGCTTTCTTACGAGCAGTAGATGACATTGTTTCATAGAAGTCTTTAATACCATTAATAGGGTTTTTATAGATATGAACAGGTGTTTCGCGGTTTAAGATATTACGTGTTGTAGGATGACATTGGTTTAATAAAGCATCAGTATCACCCTTTAAAGGTACTCTAAAAGTAAAACGGGGATTACTCATTTCTTTAAAAAGAATTGTCTTACCTTTATATGTAGCACCTAAAGAAATAAAGAAATCAATTAAAGCTTCATTGTCTTCAAATGTTTCTTTTACTTCAGCTTTTTCATTTAATTTATGAATGATTAAGTCAGGATCCATGCGTAAATAGAGTCCATGGTGTCTTTTGATATATTTTTTTAATAAATTAATAATTTCTTTAATATCTTCTTTTGAAGAATAATTGCCAATAAAACCACGTGGACAATAAAAAGAAGAGAAAGGACCAATCTTCTTTTCAAGCAATAAAGCAGTGGCAATTAATTCATCTTCTTTATAAATACCTAATAGGTGAGGAATTTGATTTCTAGTTTTAGCTACATCACCCCAAGATGATGTTTGCATGAAATGAGATTTAGAATTTTGTGATACAAAATTATCCATTGTTTCAGGACTAATATTTAAGAGTTTCATGTAACTAGTATATAGCACAAAAGGAAAAGAAAAAAGGATGCCTAAGCATCCTTATATTGGCTATTATTAAAGTTTTGTTACGTTAACAGCCTGAGGACCTTTAGCACCCTCGTTTACTTCGTACTGAACAGCCTGTCCATCTTCTAAGGACTTGTAGCCATCTTGAACGATTGCTGAATAATGAACGAATACTTCTTTTCCGTCATCACCAGTGATGAAACCGTAACCCTTTTCAGAATTGAACCATTTAACTTTTCCGGTCATAGTAACCCCCTAAACTAGTATTGCAAGACTTCTAAAAGTGCAAGTTAATACTCATTCATGATATTTCTTTAAATCATAAAAGTCAATTTCATAATGTGTTTAATTAAGGTTCATTTTATATTGACATTCTCTTGATTATTTGTAAAACTGTATCACGTATGAAAAAAAGGATCAGGGTAACAAAAATTGTTGAAGAAAAACCACTCATTCTTTTTGAAGGTGAAGCTAACTTAAAAGGGAATATTATTTCCTATTTTGAAAATGATACTTTAGCATTAACAACCATTGAAATTAGAGATAATGGCTTAATTATTAACCGACATGCTAGCGATATCAAAACAGAACTTTATCTTTTAAAGAATGAAGCTAAGGGACAAGCAACAACAAGTGAAGGTGTTTTACCATTTGGTGATATCAAAATTCTTTCATATGAGAAACAAAGTAGCTATACTAAATTAACTTATCAAATTGAAGATGTGGTCACAATAAGAATTGACCAGTTAGGAGAAAAGAAATGTCTACAAGAAGACCTTTAACTGACATCGCTTTTGATGTTATTAATGAAAGAAAAGAAGAAATGACTTTCGCAGATATTTGGAAGGATGTAGTAGTTAGAAGCGGCGATAGTAATGCTGATATCTCACAATTATATTCTGATATGATGTTAGATAGTCGTTTTGTAAATTTAAAGGGTAATATTTGGGATTTAAAGCAAAATCGTAAATTTGAAGAAAGCTTTGTGGATCTTGGAGCTCTTGAAATTGATGATGACGATGATGAAATCGAAGAAATTGAAGATGAAGATGAAGATTCTTCAGAATTCAATAATGAAGATGAATAGGCTCTAAGGAGCCTTTTTTCATGGTAAAATGAGCTAATGAAAACTATTGTATTTGATTTTAACGGGACCATCTTAGATGATGTAGATCTCTCACTTAAATGTTTAAATGGTATTGTAAAGAAATATGGGGTTAGAGATGCTTTAAACCTCGATGAATATCGTGAAGTATTTGATTTCCCTGTTATTGATTATTATCGCAATGTCGGTTTTGATTTCTCTAAAGCATCTTTTGAAGAAGTAGGCTCTCAATGGATGGAATATTATAATGAAGCTAAAAATGAATATCGGGTAATGGAAGGTGCGATTGAAACTTTAATTAAAAGTAAAGCTTACGGTAACACCAATGTCTTAATATCAGCTTCTAAACATGATAATTTGTTAGCACAATGTGAAGAATTAGAACTAATGCCATACTTTGATGAAATTATTGGAATTGATAATATCTATGCCCCAGGAAAAATTGATATTGTTAAAGAATTTATGAAAGATAAAGATCCAAATAATGTAATCTTTATTGGCGATACTTTACATGATGCTGAAGTCGCTAAAAGTGTTGGTGCTAAGTGTTATTTAGTAGCTAATGGCCATCAATCATATAAACGTCTATTAAAAGCTAATGTACCGGTATATAAAGATATAAGAGAGGTTCCGATATGCGAATAGGGCAATCTAAAGATATTCATCGTTTAGTTAGTGGACGTAAATTGATTCTTGGCGGTATTGAAATACCATATGAGAAAGGTTTATTAGGTCATTCTGATGCTGATGTATTATTACATGCAATTATTGAATCAATTATTGGAGCAATGGGAGAAGGGGATATAGGCAAACATTTCCCTGATACTGATGAACAATACAAAGGCATCTCTTCTTTAGTATTGCTTTCTAAAACTAAAGAATTAATGGATTTAAAGGGTTACAAGATTGGAAATATTGATTCATTAATTATGATTGAAAAGCCTAAAATGGCCCCTTATATTTCTTTAATGCGTGAAAATGTAGCTAAAGTTTTAGATTGTGATATCAACCAAATCAACATTAAAGCGACAAGAGGTGAAGGTCTTGGCTATATCGGAAGAGGTGAAGGGGTAGAGGCTTATTCAATATGTCTATTAATCGAGAAATAGAAAGCTTAAATTGTTTAGCTTTAATTAATGAAAATAGTACTTTAGAAGAAATTAATGAATATATTAAGAAAGCTTTAATTATAAATCCCTTATGTCTTGAAGCTTATGTATTAAAAAGTAGAGTTGTTGCATCTTTTATTGAGAAAGGTGAAATATTAAAAGAAGCTATTTCTTTAATCAATGATAAACACGATACTAAAACTATCGCTTTAGTTAAAGAAGAATATGGCAAATATTTATTAGAAAATGGCTCTTATCAATTAGCTTATGAGCAATTTAAAGATATCATCACTTTATTTCCTTTAGATAATAAAGGTTTTAGGTATCTAAATAGAGCAATTCTTATCCATCTAGAAAAAGATTTAAAAGAAGTAGATGAAGATAATATTGATACCGAATTATTAAACCTTCTAGCTGCTATTAAAAATTTAGATAAAGATATAATTCATAAAATAAAGACTTTTAAAATTAAATATCCATGGTTAACTAATACTTATTTAGCTTTAGAAGAAAATGAAGATGCTTATTATTATTTATCACGCTATGCATTCTTATTGAATAGTACGCCATCTTTTTATCAATTGATTCAAGATAAAGAAGATTTGTTATAATAGTGAACATGAAAAAAATAAAAGCGATATTCTTTGATTTGGATGGTACTTTAGTTGATACTGAGAAATATTATTGGTTAGGTACTTATGATTGGATGAAAGAATTAGGTTTTAAAGGTAAAGAAGAAGATATCTTACCGATTATTGGTAAAGATATGAATGGAACCTATGCTTATTTAAAAACTTTATTACCACAATATAGTATTGAAGCTTTAAAAAAAGCTAATGACCATTATTTTATCTATGAAAATCCTATTGATTATCCTAATATCTTATTTGAAGGTACTAAAGAGGGTTTGAAGAGATTAAAGAATGAAGGATATATCTTAGCAATTTGTTCAATGAATTATGTACCTGAAATTGAAAGAATAGCTAAATTATGTGGCCTAGATGAGTTATTTGATGGTTATTTCTCAGGGGAAGATTGTCCCCATAATAAACCAGCACCTGACATCTATTTAGCCGCCTTAAATTATTTTGGATTAAATAAAGATGAAGCAGTAGTAATTGAAGATTCTTATTCTGGTATTAAAGCTGGTAAAAGTAGTGGTATTTTAACGATTGCTAGAAAAGAAGAACGTTTTAAAGTCCATCAAGAAGAAGCGGATTATACTATTAGAAATCTTGATGAATTAGATAAATATCTAAAGGAGCTATAAGATGAGTGAAGATAAGATTGTAATTGAAGGTGGTCATAAACTTGAAGGAGAAGTAAAAATCTCCTCTTCTAAAAATGCAACTGTAGCTTTAATTCCAGCTACTGTACTTGCAAGTGATGTTGTTACTTTATATGGTGTACCTGATATTTCTGATATTAGAGCTTTAAAAGATTTACTTGAAGAGCTCAATATTAAAGTTAATGAACAAGATGATATGTTGATTATTGATCCTAAGGGAATCGTTAATATTCCGATGGAATCAGATAATGTTTCTAAATTGCGTGCATCTTATTACTTTATGGGAGCACTTTTAGGACGTTATAAGAGAGTAAAAATCAAGATGTCTGGGGGTTGTGATCTAGGTCCTCGTCCAATTGATTTACATCTTAAAGGCTTCCAAGCTCTTGGGGCTAGTGTGGAATATGAAAAGGGTTGTTATATCATTGAAGCTGAAGAGCTTAAAGGAACAACAATTAATCTTGACTTTGCCTCAGTTGGTGCAACAATCAACATCATGATGGCCGCTACTTTAGCTTCTGGTCGTACTGTTATTGAAAATGCTGCTAGAGAGCCTGAAATTATTGATGTATGCACATTATTAAATAAAATGGGTGCTGAAATCCATGGTGCTGGTACCTCAACTATTACTATTGATGGTGTTAAAACATTACATGGTTGTAAGCATGAAATTATTCCAGATCGCATTGAAGCTGGTACTTATATTATCATTGCTGCAGCAATGGCTAAACATATGCATATTACCAATATTATTCCAATGCATCTTGATGCTTTATTAGCGAAGCTTGATGAAATGGGTGTAAAGATGGCTATTGGTACTGATAGTATCGATGTTTATGAATCAGATATGTTAAAAGCAATTGATGTTAAAACAGCTACCTATCCTGGTTTAGCAACCGATTTACAACAACCTCTTACAACCTTATTAACACAAGCTGTAGGGGCAAGTAATGTAGAAGAGACTATTTATCCTAAGCGTTTTAAACATTGCCCAGAACTTATTAAAATGGGTGCTGATATTGAATTAGCTGATGGTAAAGCAACCATTAATGGACCTACTCCTTTATTCGGAACAGAAGTTACTGCTACTGATTTAAGATGTGGAGCAGCACTTGTAGCTGCTGGTTTAATAGCAGAGGGCGAAACAACTATTTATGATGCGTATCATATCTATCGTGGATATGACCATATCAAAGAAAAATTAACAGCCTTAGGTGCTGTAATTAGCTAAAAAATCATTGTCAAAGCATAGATTATTATGATAAGATATCTACGCTATAACTTACTTTGGATTGATTTGATATCCAAGGCGGAAGGGAGAAAAGAAAGTTATGAAAAAAGATATTCATCCAGCATATCAAAAAGTTAAAGTTACCTGCACATCTTGCGGTGCTACATTCGAAACAGGTTCTACAACTGGCGAAGAAATCCGTGTAGATACATGCTCAAATTGTCATCCATTCTATACAGGTAGACAGAGATTCGCAGCAGCTGCCGGACGTATTGAGAAGTTCAATAAGAAATACGGATTCGATAAAAAATAAGGGAGCTTCCCTTATTTTTTTGTGAAAGGAGATAGTATGTATCAACGTTATCGTGATGGCTGGCTTGAAGTTATTTCTGGTTGCATGTTTGCTGGAAAAACTGAAGAGCTTATACGTCGTATTAAAACATTTGAATTCGCCCATCAGGAAATTATCGTCTTTAAACCAAAGATTGATAATCGCTATTCAGATGATAAAGTAGTATCACATGCCGGATCTTCGGTTGAATCGATTGTAGTCACAAAAGCCTCAGAGATTATGGAACATATCAAAGATACAACTCAGGTCGTAGCAATTGATGAAGTTCAATTCTTTGATGATGATGTCATTACGGTAACCGATATCTTGGCTAATCGAGGAATAAGAGTGGTTGTAGCTGGTTTAGATACCGATTTCCGTGGGGAACCATTTGGAGTTATGCCTATTCTTATTACTAAAGCTGAATTTGTAACTAAATTAACAGCAGTATGTACCAAATGTGGTGCACCAGCCACAAGAACACAACGAATCGTTAATGGTCAACCAGCCAATTATAATGATCCAACCATCCTTGTAGGTGCAAGAGAAGCATATGAGGCGAGATGCCGTCATTGTCATGAAGTACCTGGTAAGACATATATTTTAGGAGGCAAATCATGGACGCAAGATTAGTTAAATTGCAAGAAATTGAGAAACGCTACAATGAAATTTCGGACCTTCTTTTATTAGAAGAAAATGTTACAGACCCTAAGAAATTTACGAAATTATCTAAAGAACAAGCTTCTTTAAAAGGAAGTTATGATGCATATCAACATTTAAAAGCTTTAAATCAAGCAATTGAAGAAGCAACCGCTATGCTTAAGGATAGTGATCCTGAAATTAAAGAAATGGCTGAAATAGAGCTTGAAGAAGCTACAAGCGAGAAAGAAGCTTTAGACCATAAGATTGAAGAATTGCTTTTACCTAAAGATCCTGAAGATGATAATAACTGCATTTTAGAAATTAGAGGTGCAGTAGGTGGAGATGAAGCCAATATTTTCGCTGGCGACCTTTTTAGAATGTATTCTTATTATGCTGATTCATTAGGATATAAGATTGAAGTAATGGAAGAAAGTCCATGTGAAGCTGGTGGTTATGCCCTTATTTCTTTTATGGTTAAAGGATTAGGTGCTTATCGTCACTTTAAATTTGAAAGTGGTGGACATCGTGTTCAACGTGTACCAAAGACTGAATCTCAAGGTCGTATTCAAACATCAATCGCAACTGTTTATTGTCTTCCAGAAATTGAAGAAGAAGATTTTGAAATTCCAGATAGCGATTTAACGATTGAAACTCATCGTGCTTCAGGAGCAGGTGGTCAGCATATCAATAAAACCGATTCAGCAGTACGTATTGTCCATATTCCTACAGGTATTACTGTTAACTGTCAGGATGGTAGATCTCAAATTGCTAACCGTGAAACAGCTTTAAGAATTGTTCGTGCGCGAGTTTATGAAGAAATGAAACGCCAAAAAGAAGAAAAAGAAGGTGCTTCGAGAAGATCTGCTATCGGAAGTGGCGAGAGAAGTGAAAAGATTAGAACTTATAACTATCCTCAAAATCGTGTAACAGATCATCGCATTGGTTTAACTATCAACCAATTAGATCGCATTGTTGATGGCAAGATGGACGATTTGGTTAATGCCCTTTTGAAAAACGAAGAGAAAGAAAAGCTTAGCAATGAAAACTTATAATGATCTCCTTCATTCTTATCGTAAAGAGATGGAAGAAAAGGATATTCCAAGTGCTACTTTAAAAGCTTTCCTTTTTGAATTATGTAATGAGAAGAACATCAATCTTTATTTAAATATTGATAATGAAGTTGATGAAGAACTTTTAGCTAAATTTAATAGTGGTATGGAAAGAATCTTAAACCAAGAACCAATGAATTATGTCTTAGGTTATTCTTGGTTTTATGGCTATCGTTTTAATGTCAATGAAGATGTTTTGATACCGCGCTATGAAACAGAAGAATTGGCGGGATTAATCTTAGAAAAAGTTGATTTACATTATAAAAATGCTTCAAGTATTGTAGCAGCTGATATTGGTACTGGTAGTGGTGCTTTAGCTATTACTCTTAAAAAAGAAGAAGAGCGTTTTAAGATGTATGCTAGCGATATATCAAAAAAGGCTGTTAAAGTTGCATCTAAAAATGCTAAAGAGCTTGGATGTGATGTGGAATTTATGGTTGGTGATATGTTGGCACCAATTAGAGAAAAGAATATTAAGCTTGATATCTTAGTATCTAATCCACCATATATCCCTGAAGAAGAAGTACTTGAAGAATCAGTAGTTGATTATGAGCCCCATGTAGCATTGTTTGGTGGTAAAGATGGTCTTAAATTTTATCGTATCTTATTAAGTGAAGCTAAAGATGTGATGAAGCAACATGGTTTTATTTTCTTTGAGATTGGTTATCAACAAAAAGAGAATATGACAGCTTTAGCTAAACAATATTTTAAAGATGCAGAGATTAATTGTTACAAGGATATCAACGGAAAAGATCGCATGTTTGAAATTCATTTCTAATTTTCACAACCTTAACACATTGTTTTGGTTTAATGAGAGTGTGATAATTTTTTCATTTTGATGGTCCTATCTGAAAATTAGATTCCTTGGCAGGGGAATCTTTTTTCTTATAAATAATAATGATAAACTATCTAGTGACGAGGTAAAATATGAGTTTAACAGCAGGAATTGTAGGATTACCAAATGTAGGTAAATCCACTTTATGTAACGCTATTAC
>CAKUWO010000035.1 GCA_934699415.1 uncultured Erysipelotrichaceae bacterium | reverse complement strand
GTTTAGCTCAGTTGGGAGAGCATCTGCCTTACAAGCAGAGGGTCAGCGGTTCGAGCCCGTTAACCTCCACCATGAATAAGAATATAAATGCTTTGTCTATTTTTGAAAAGACAAAGCATTTTTTATATTGGGGTTTGTTTTATAGATTTATTGTGTATAATGGATATCCATCTAGGAGGTATTATGAAATTCATACATATTGCAGATCTTCATTTCGGTAAAAGTTTATACGGATACTCCTTAATAGATCAAGGAGATCAAAAGTATTGGGTAGACAAATTTCTTGAATTGGTTGACAATGAAAAGCCCGATGCTGTTTTAATTGCAGGAGACATATATGATCGAAGTGTTCCTTCAAAAGAAGCTGTTGAACTCCTTGATTATTTCATTACATCTTTAGCAAACAGAAATGTTGCTGTACTTGCAATATCTGGTAACCATGATAGTGGTAAACGTCTATCTTTTGGAGCTGAATTATTCCAAGAAAAGAATGTTTATATTGTTGGCGATATTAAATCAAAGATTAAGAAAGTTACTATAAATGATGAATATGGTCCTGTTAATTTCTATTTATTACCATACTTTTTCCCCGCTCTTGTTGAAGTGGCTTTAGGTGATGAAAGTATCAAAACATATAATGAAGCTATTAAAGCTTTATTGGCTAATAGCGATACTGATTATAATGAGCGAAATGTAATTATTTCTCACCAAACAGTTATTAGTAATGGTGAAAAACTTAGCTTTGGCGGTTCTGAAGTAATTATTGGAGCAGTTGGAGAAATCGATGTTTCAGCCTATCAAGGATTTGATTATGTTGCATTAGGCCATATTCATGCTGCCCAGAAAGTTAAAGAAGATAATATTCGTTATGCTGGATCCCCTCTTTGTTACCACTTTGATGAAACTAAAAGACCTTTTAAAGGACCGGTTATTGTAAATCTTAAAGAAAAAGGAAAGTTAGATTATCATATTGCAGAAATAGCTCCTTTACATCCCTTAAGAGAAGTTAAAGGTGAACTTAAAGACATTTTAATAGAAGAGAGCAGTAATGATAAAACAAATGAATATATCAGAATTGTGATTACAGATGAATTAGTACCTCAAACTGCAAGAGATAGCTTATTTACTTTATTTGAAGCTAAAAATAGTATGATTTGCGAAATTGCTCATGAAGTAAAACGTGAATCTAGCACAATTAATAATATATGCGAAGGAAGTGATACTAAAACGATTAGCGAGCTTTTTAATGACTTTTATCGTAGCCGTAATGGCGATGAGTTTCCAGATGAGAAAGACCAAGAATTGATAAATATGGTCGAGCAACAAGTTATGCATGTTGATGATGATGAAAAAGTTGATGTACCTAATAAAAATGACATTCAAAAGATAATTGATTTTATTATGAAGCAGGAGGAAGAGGCATGAAACCATTAAGATTAATGATGAAAGCATTTGGTTCTTATGCTGAAGAAACAGTTGTTGACTTCACTTTACTTGATGATAGTTTATTCTTAATAACTGGTGATACTGGTGCTGGTAAAACAACTATTTTCGATGCCATGGTTTATGCCTTGTATGGTGAAGCTAGTGGCAATGAGCGTGATCCACGCTTATTTCATAGTGACTATGTTCCAAAGACGGAAGATTGTGTTGTTGAACTTGATTTTGAACATAATAAGCAATTCTATAAAGTAAGAAGAACTATTCATATACCTGTTAGAAGAGATGGTACTTATGATGATGCTAAGCAAAAAGCAGTTTTATATGAAACTGGTAAAGATCCAATTGAAGTATCAAATAAAGTTAATGCGCGCATTAATGAAATTATTGGGTTGAATGCTGAACAATTTAAACAAATCATTGTTTTACCACAAGGCGAATTTGAACAATTCTTAAATGCGAATAGCGAAGAGCGTAATAAAATCTTAGGTAAATTATTTGATAATCGACCATATTTACGTTTTCAATCACGTTTTAAAGAAGCTTCAACAATCATTAACAATCAACTCAAAGAATTAAATGAAGCAATTGAATTTAAGATTAATGATTTTAAGTTACCTGAAGATGAAGATGAAATTAATTATCTTAGAAGTAATCCTAATTATTTAAATACTATTTCTTTATTGCTTGATAAAGAAAAAAGTGAATTTAAAAATATTGAAAATGATATTAATGTTAAAACTAAGACTAAAAGTAATTTAGAAATAGATGTTGTTAAAGCTGAAAATAATAATAAAGAGTTAGATGAGTTAGACAAATTTAAAGAAGAATTTTCTTATACATATAAAAGCAAAGATGTAATGAATAACTTATATCTACGTCTTAATAAGCTAAGAAAAGCTAATGCAATATTGCCTTTAAAAAAAGCATATGAAGAAGCATTTAAAAAAGAGCAAGATAATTATAATAAGACCATTAATGCAAAAAATAATGCTGATAAGGCAAAAATTGACGCTGATAAAGCTATTGAAGAATTTGATAAATGCAAAGAATTAAATATTCAAATTAATAAATTAACAGTTGAAAAAAATGAATTAACTAAAAAGCTTGATGACTTTAAGCCTTTTAAAGAAAAGAAATGTGAATATTTAAAAAATGAAAGATTATTAAATGATATTGAAAAAGAAATAGATCTTTTAACCAAAGCTCGTGAAACCGATTTTAATAATCGAGATATTAAAACTAAGCGTATTAAAGAAATTCAAGGAGAAGCTAATCTTTATGAATATTATAAAGCTGAAGAAAAAAGCTTTTTAGATAATACGTATAATAAATTAATTGGTGAAGATGGAGTTATTAATAGAATAAATAAGATTAACGAAGAAGAAAAGCTATTAGAAGATTTTAAAAAAGAAACCCTGAAATTAAATATTGAACTTCAGAATAAGAAGAAACGATATGATGAATTTTATGAAACTTTCTTAAAATCACAAGCAGCTTTATTGTCTAAAGAATTAAAAATTGAATTAGGTGAAAAAGAAGAAATTGATTGTCCGGTATGCCATCATCATCTAACTAAAGATGATGTTGATAAATTAGTGATTATTGAAGAAAATATCGTTACAAAAGATATCGTTGATGAAGCTTATAATGACTTTCAATTAGCATCTAAAGCTTATAACGAAAAGACAAAAGACGTTGAAACTAAAATTAATACCATTGATACTTTAAAACAAGATACTTGTTATCTTGCGATAACAATTGGGCTTGATGTTTATAATTATGAAGATATTGATGATGCTAAAATTGAAGAATTTAAAGAGTATTGTGTTGAGAAAATTAAAATAAATCGTAAAAATTTAGATTTATCATTCTCTTATCAAAAAGAAATTAAAACTCTTAATACTGAATTAGATAAGATAAATATTAATCTTAAAAACAATGAGACAACATTAAATAAGAAAAATAGTGAAGCTAGTGATCTAAAAACTACTCTAGCCGGGCTTAAAACAGAGCTTTTAGCTTTAAAAAAGACGGTCGATGTAAAAAGTGAAAATGATATTAAAAATGAAATTATTAATATCGATAAATCCATCAAAGCTAATATTATTGAAATCGATAGATTAACTAAAAATAAAGATGACTTATGTAATAAATATAGTGGATATGTAGCTGAATATAATACTTTAAAAAATAATATCACTTCTTTAAAAAAAGAATGTCAAGATAAAAAAGATGAGTATACTAGTGCTCTTAAAGCCAATCATTTTACAGAAGATGGCTTTATGGAAACATTTGATGGCATTGAATACGATATTGATGAGTGGCTTGAAGATAAGCAAAAAGAATTTGATGAATATAAATTAAAATTAGAAACACAAAAGAAACGTCTTAGTGAACAAGAAGATAAATGTAAAGGCAAATCATATATCGATATCAATATAATTAAGGCAAAGATATCAACTGTTGTTAAAGAGATTGCTGATATCAATTTATTAAGAGATGCTAAAAAAATAATGATTGATAATCATCAAACAATTTTTGATTTTGTTAAAGCTAAACAAGCGGAAATTGATAAACTAAATCCTGTAAGTAAGCGTTTAAATAAATTATCGATTTTAGCTAATGCCAGTGAAAATAACGAAGGTGGAAAAATTACTTTTGACCGTTATGTCATGGCTAGTGCTTTTGTTGAAATATTAGAAGCTGCCAATATTCATTTATCTACAATGGCTTCAGGACAATTTGAATTAGTTCATCAAGCAACAGAAACATCAAAGAATGCTCAAGCTGGACTTGGAATAGAAGTTCTTGATGTCTTTACAGGTGAAAAAAGACAACCTAAATCTTTATCTGGAGGAGAAAAGTTCCAAGTATCAATGGCTTTAGCTTTAGGCTTATCTGATGTTAGTGAAAGACATGCTGGTGGTAAAAAAATTGATACGATGTATATTGATGAAGGCTTTGGTACACTTGACGAAAATGCTTTAAATAGTGCTATTAATATCTTGAAGAATATTGCTGGTGATAATCGTCAAATTGGTATTATTTCGCATGTTGATAAATTAGAAGAATGCATTCCTCAAAAGATTGAAGTAAAAAGAAGTAGTAAAGGTAGTAAATTAAGAATTATTAAATAAAAAAGGATGACTAGTGTCATAAAGACATTTAGCCATCCTTTTTAGTTATCCTTGGTTAATAATTTTTTATATGATAAATCAATTGCAAAAGCACCAAGGGGAGCTGTTAAAACAATTGCTAAGACAGCAATGGTAAGAACTAAATCACCACATTTTAATCCTAAAGCTAATGGAATACTACCAATTGCAGCTTGAACAGTTGCTTTTGGAGTATAAGCTAACATTGTAAATATTCGCTCATTCTTATTGAGATCTGTTTTTAATAGGCATACAAACACGCCCAACATTCTAAATACTAAAGCTATTAATATTAATGCAAAAGCAGATGTTCCCACATGTGCTAAATAGTTGATATTTACACTAGTGCCTACAAGAACAAACAAGAAGATTTCTGCACCAATCCAAAGCTTATTATAATTAGAAGATAAATTTAAAGCTAAATCATAATCTTTTTGCAAGCCTATACCAATAAACATAATGGCAATTAACGATGAGAAGGTAATAGAAGTATTTAAACTATCCTCAATAAAAGATAAAACAAATGAAATGCTTAAGATGATAAGAACTTTAGCTGTATCTTCAATCTTAACTAAAGTAAAGAATTTAATTAGGATTTTACTAATTGTTAAACCGATAATAATACCTAAAACTATAGATATTGGGATATTTATAAAACTAAGAATTGATACCGTATCGCCTTGTATCATAGCAATAAAAGTAGAAAATAAGACAATGACATAAACATCATCCACCGAAGCCCCAGCTAAGATAAGCTGAGGAATACCTTTCCTAGTGCCATATTTTTCATCCATCAATTTAACCATTCGAGGCACAACAACAGCAGGTGATACTGCTGCTAATACTGAGCCTAAGATAGCTGCTTCAAGATAACTAATACCAATTATTTTAGGTGCTAAATAAACAATTAATAAGATTTCAAAAGTAGCAGGAATAAAACACATTAATAAAGCTCTAAAACCAATTCTTTTTAAACCACTTAAATCTAAACCTAATCCAGCTCTTGTGAGAATAATAATTAAAGCTATTTTTCTTATCTCATTAGAAATATTTAAGATTTTAGGATCTAGTAAATTTAAAACATAAGGTCCTAAAATTATACCTGTTAGTAACATGCCAACTAAACTTGGTAATTTTAATTTCTTAGAAATTGAAGCTAATGACATTCCGGCCAGAATTATCAAAGCAATACTCAGTAACATAATTCCTCCTTTTAAAAAGCTGATGATTGAGCATCATCAGCTTAGATAAATAGATAAGCTCCTATCTATTTTAATATTATTTTTTAACTTATTTCTGTTTAGTTAAATTAAGTTTTAAGTTTATCTATAGGTATAACAGTAATCTTATAATCTTTATCTTGCTTGATGTAGAATAGCTATTTCTATTCAATATCTTCGACATTGATATAAATGATTGTTATGAGCTACATCATTACTCTTTAACTTTTTATCTTTTAGAATTTATAAGAAGGGTGATAATACCAGCAATAAATATTAATGTACCTGAAGCTAAATGAACCACCATTGTCTTCTTCAAACGATTAAACATATCTAAGCTTCCATCCATTGCATGGTAAAAAGCATAAGCATTTAAAAAACCGAAGATAATTGCGATTATACCAATTGCTACTAAGATTACACCAATAATAATGCTCTTTTTCATTTTAGATATCCTTTTTGTATAAACCATGTAAGTTGCAATAGCTATAGGCACTAATAACTTTTTCATCACCAATTAGCTTATATTGCATCATAGGTTTATCTTCTGGATGAAGATCTTTTTTAATATAACCGTTGGCTGTTTCAAGAATAATCCATTCAATATAGTGCTCATTAGTCATTGGATGTTCAACACTTCCGACATTAATAGTTACTAAATCTTCTTCGATTGAAATAACTGGTAAATGTTTTTCAAAGGCACCATCACTAGAATTAGGAAGTAACTCAGCCATTGTTTCGCCACAACATTTAGGTGTGCAAGCAGTTTTAGGAGCTAAGAAAGTAATAAAGTTACCGCAGCCTTCACATTTATAAAATTTCAACATTTTTTAAATACCTCCTCTATCACTTTTATCTTATCGCATCTTTATAATAATTACTTAAAAGATTGAAAAAAGCTAATGGTTGTTTATAATTAAATAAAGCGAAAATAGGGAAACGTGGCTATTTATAAGTCATTCATAGAGAAGAGGGCATGGTGGAAACCTCTAATGATGAAATAGTGAATTCATCTCTTAGCGATAGAAATATCCGGCCAACACCGTTATCGTTAAAAGGACTTTTTAAGTTAAAAAAGGATGGTACCACGGTTAAGAATCGTTCCTTAGCGGTGGTTTTTTTATTAGGAGGACAAAATGATTGATATTAAGAAATTAAAGGAAGAAGCTCTTAAGGAGATTGCTGAAATTGAAGATCTTCCAACACTTGAAGAAAAACGCTTATTCTATCTTTCTAGAAAAGGTGAGATTCAAAAATTAATGTTAGCGATGAAAGAAATCCCACGGGAAGATAAGCCTTCATATGGGCAAAAAGTAAATGAATTAAAGAATTTAATTAGTGAAGAATTAGCTAAGAAACAAGAGGTTTTAACATCTTTTGCAATGAATGAGAAGCTAAAGAGCGAAAAGATTGATTTAACTCTTGATTCTTATACTCCAGCACTTGGGTCCCTTCATCCTTTAACTTTAATTACTGAACAGTTAGAAGATGCTTTTGTAGGGCTTGGTTATTCTATTGCTGAAGGACCGGAAGTAGAATTAGATCTTTATAACTTTGAAAGAGCTAATATTCCTCATGATCATCCAGCTCGTGATATGCAAGATACTTTCTATATAGATCCAACAACCTTATTAAGAACACATACTACAGCTATTCAAATGCGTGTTTTAGAAGCGTCTGCTGATAAAATGCCTATCAAATTATTATGTCCTGGTAAGGTATATCGTCGTGATGATGATGATGCAACTCATTCACATCAATTTATGCAAGCTGAAGGCTTAGTAGTAGGCGAAGGTATTACATTAGCTGATTTAAAAGGTACTTTAGAATTTATGATTGGTACTTTATTCAAAGAAGGTACACCTTTACGTTTCCGTCCTTCATATTTCCCGTTCACTGAGCCATCATTTGAAGTGGATATGGGATGCCATGTATGTGGAGGAAAAGGATGTAATGTATGTAAAGGAACTGGTTGGATTGAAATCTTAGGTTCAGGTATGGTTCATCCACATGTCCTTGAAATGGCAGGTATTGATTCTAAGAAATATACCGGTTTTGCGTTTGGTGTTGGCCTTGAAAGAATTGCGATGCTTAAATATGGCATTAGTGACATTCGTGATTTATATACTAATGACATTCGTTTCTTAAAGGATTTCAAACGCTTCTAGGAGGGATATATAAATGAGAATGAGTTTAAATTGGCTTTCAAATTTCATTAATCTTGATGGCCTTAGTGAAGAAGATATTATTAATAAAATTATTAAAGCAGGATTTGAAGTAGAAGAAGTACTTCATTTAGGACAAGTAACGGGTATTGTTGTTGGTGAAGTATTAGAGTGTATAGATCATCCAAATTCCGACCATTTACACATCACTAAAGTAAATATTGGTGATGAAGTATTAGATATTGTTTGTGGTGCTCCTAATTGTCGTAAAGGTTTAAAAGTAATTGTTGCGAAAGCTGGTGCTAAATTACCAGGAGGAGAAATTAAACCTGGTGTTTTAAGAGGTGTTCCATCTAATGGCATGTTATGCTCATTACTTGAACTTGGCATTTCTAAAGATTTATTAGATGAATCCTCAGCTTCACATATCGGTATTGAAGAACTTCCAGATAGTTTTGAAGTCGGTGAAACAGATATCTTAAAGAAATTAGGTTATGAAGATACTATTCTAGATTTATCCATTTATGCAAATAGACAAGACTGTTTAGCAATGTTTTCTTTAGCTAAAGAAATGGGTGCTATTTTAAATCGTGAAGTTACATTACCTAACTATTTAGGAAAGAGTAATGTAGGCAAGCCATCGACATTAAAAGTAGCTTCAGCTACTTCAAATTGCCCTCATTATATGGCTAAGGTAATTAATAAAGTTAGCTTAAAACCTTCAGTTGATTGGATGAAAAAAGTTTTACGCTCATACGGTATTAAAGCTATTAATAACCTTGTTGATATTTCTAATATTGTCATGTTAGAGACAGGACAACCATTACATTTTTTTGATTTAAGATCTAATCCTAATCGTAATATCACTGTCGTTGATGATTATTGTGGCGAATATATTGCCCTTGATGGTAATACTTATAATATTACTAATGGTGATTTAATGATTACTTCAGATTTAAAACCAATTGCCATCGCCGGTATTATGGGAGGTGAAGGCTCTAAGGTTTTAGATGATACAACATCTATTATTATTGAATCTGCAGCATTCGATTATGCTCAAATTAGACGTACAGCTAATCGTATTGGTTTAATGAGTGAAGCAGCATCGCGCTTCTCTAAAGGATTAGAGCCATTAGCACAAGAAAAAGCTATGGACCGTGCTGTTGATTTACTTATTAAATATGCTGATGCTGAAGAAATTGAAGAAACTATAACGGCTGGTTCTAATAATTATGTTCCACATACTGTTAAAGAAACATTAAGTCATCTTAATGGTTTAATTGGAAAAGAATATCAATTAGAAGAAGTAGTTGATGTATTAAAACGTTTAGATTTTGCTCCAGAAGTTGAAGGAGAAGAGATTATTGCTCATATTCCTTCATATCGTGCAAATGATATTAAATTAAGAGAAGATATTGATGAAGAAATTGTTCGTCTTACTGATTTTGATGATTTAAAATCAACTCTTCCTTTCCTTACTACAACAATTGGTAAATTATCAACTCGTCAAAGTTTAAGAAGAGATATTAGGGATTTATTAATGAATCAAGGTTTAAATGAGGCAGTTACCTATACTCTTTTATCTGATAAGGAAAAGGAATTAACTGTCTTGTCTCTTGGCGAATCAATTGCTTTAGCATCTCCATTAAGTGATGCACGTAAGAATATCCGTACTTCCTTATTTGCATCAATGGTTAATACATTAGCGTATAATGTTGCTCATGGTAATGAAGATATTAACTTGTTTGAATTATCATCACTTTATGCTAAAGAGAAAGATAAACATGAGCATTTAGCAATCATGTTGCATGGTGAGTTTGGCAGTAAGAGTCTAAAAGAAAAACCAATGAAAGCTGATTATTATGTAATGAAAGGTTTAATCTATGGTTTACTTGATAAACTTGGTTATGCAGCAGAAAGAATTAGCTTAGAAGGTGAAGAGAATATTAGTTTCTTCCATCCATATCGCACTGCTAAATTATTAATTGCTGGTGAAGTGTTTGCGGTTTTTGGTGAATTACATCCATCATTTGTTAAAGAAAAGAAATTAGGCTCAGCTATTTATGCTGAAATAGATCTTGATGTTTTAACTTCACAAAAACCATCATCAATTAAATCCAAAGAAATTAATAAATATCCAGCTGTAACAAGAGATATTTCATTATTAATCAATAAAGATACCACTGCTCATGATATTATTAAATGTATTAAAAAAGCAGGTAAAAGTCTTGTAAGTAATGTTAAAGTATTCGATATCTTTGAAGGCAAAGATATCGCTAATGATAAACGCTCATTATCTTTAACTATTACCTATCTTGCAAAAGATCATACTTTAACAACTGAAGAAGTAAATAAGACACATGATGAAGTCTTAAAAGATTTAGCTGATAAATATCAAGCATTCTTAAGAAATTAGAGCTTTATAGCTCTTTTTCTTTTAAAAAAAAGACTAGTTTAACTAGTCTTAAAACATAAATAATATGGTTGCAAATATTGTTCCAAAGAAGGCACCACCAAGATGAGCTTTCCATCCAATACCGGGCATAAAGTTCATAGCGATATTAACTAAGATTGAAGTTAATAAACCACTATTACCAGTAATACCT
>CAKUWO010000034.1 GCA_934699415.1 uncultured Erysipelotrichaceae bacterium | reverse complement strand
GAGCTGAAGTATTCCATGCTTTAAAAGCTGTTTTAAAAAGCTATGGTTATAATACTGCAGTAGGAGATGAGGGCGGTTATGCTCCATCGTGTATTACTGGTTTAAATGGTCCATTAGAGACATTAGGTAATGAAGGACCACTTGAATTAATCATGGAAGCAATTGAAAAAGCTGGCTATAAAGCTAAAGAAGATATCGTTATTGGATTAGATTTAGCAGCAAGTGAATTCTATGATCAAGATGTTAAAAAATATAACCTAAAACGTTCTAAAGAAGGCTATAAGACATCATCTGAAATGATTGAAATGTTTGAAAAGTGGATTGCGAAATATCCAATTATTTCTATTGAAGATGGTTTAGCTGAAAATGACTGGGAAGGTTGGGTAGAATTAACAAAGCGTATTGGTGACAAAGTACAACTTGTTGGTGATGATTTATTTGTAACCAATACGGAATATATTGCCAAGGGAATTGAAATGAAAGCTGCTAATTCGGTATTAATTAAACTCAATCAAATTGGTACCATCACTGAAACTATCGATGCGATTGAAATGGCTAAGAAAGCTGGTTGGACAGCTGTTGTATCACACAGATCTGGTGAGACTGAAGACACAACGATTGCTGATTTAGTTGTTGGATTAAATGCGGGACAAATTAAAACAGGTTCACTTTGCAGAAGCGAGAGAATTGCTAAATATAACCAATTAATGCGTATCGAAGAAGAATTAGATACAGCTGGTAAATTCATCGGAAAAGATGCCTTTTATAATCTCTAAAAGCCTGTAATCAGGCTTTTTTATTTGCTTATTATATGTTCTAATTGAATTATGAAAAAGAAAAAAAGAAGACTTAGAAAAGGTGTTATTCCAACATTCTTTATACTTTTATTAATTATTTTGTCATTAGCTTTTAAGATATATCAAAGTCATCAAAGAATGCTCAGTGCAACATATATTAATCCCTTTATAAGGGATGGCGAAATTAGAGAATGGAACTTAGTATTAGTTAATAACGATCATCCGATAAAAGAAGATTATAGTTATTCTTTAAAAGAAATGGATAATGGGCAAAAGGTTGATTCAAGAATTTATAAAGAATTAAATAAGATGTTTAAAGATGCTAATAAAGATGGCATTTCAATAGCTGTAACATCAGGACACCGTGAAAGAGAATATCAAGAAATGTTGATGAATAATAAAATCAACGATTATATTTATGAAGGATACAATAAGAATGAAGCTATTCGCTTAGCTAAAAAATGGGTTATGGATCCTGGGTGTTCGGAACATGAAATTGGATTAGGTCTTGATATAAATTGTGAAGATACAAGTATTTATGATAATGCTGATACTTGGAATTGGTTATTAAATAATGCCTATAAATATGGCTTTATAAAGCGTTATCCTAGTGATAAAGTAACAATAACTGGCGTAAGAAATGAGCCTTGGCATTATCGCTATGTTGGAATAGATGCAGCAAAGAAGATGTATGAAGAAAACTTATGTCTTGAAGAATATCTACAAAAAAGATTTTACAATTTGCAAAGTTCAGTTATAATTAGTACAGATAGTACAGATTGAGAGGTACAACATGAGTGAAAATAAAAAAGATTTCCTGTCACAATTCTCTTCTGATGGGAAACCAGATAGTTATAAAGAAGAGGTTAGAACACCTATTGAAAAACCTAGCAAGAAGCTTCCTAAAAAAGCGATAGCTATTGTTTCAATCGTTTTAGTGATTCTTTTAAGTGCATCTTATTTCCTTTTCTTTGCACCTAAAATTGAAATGCCTAATTTTGTAGGTAAAAGCGAAAGCGATATTGCAACTTGGGCTAGACAATATGGTATTGAAACTAAAGGTATTGTTGTAAATAAAGAATATAACTTTGATAACGATGCCGGTATTGTTCTTGAACAGAGCATAATCGATGGCAAAAAGATTAAGAAGGATGCCAAGATTACTTTCGTGGTATCTAATGGTGCTGATCCTGAAGAAAAGATTAATCTTCCAGATATCGCCACTATGAAAAAGAGTGAGATTGAATCATGGATTAAAACTAATAAATTATCTAAGACTAAAATCATGAATACTTATTCAGATACAGTAGCTGAAGGTGAAGTTATTAGCTTTGATTTAAAAGTAGATAAAGAAGATTTTAAACGTTCAACAGCTTTAACTATCTCTATTTCTAAAGGACCACAACCGGCACAATCAGTTAAGATTGAAGATTTCAAAGGCAAAGTTAAGAGTGAAGTTGAAACATGGGCTAAAACAAATAAAGTCCAAGTAAATTTTGTTGAAACTTTCTCTAATACTGTTGATGTTGATAAAGTTATTTCCCAATCACCTGAAGCTGGTAAGACATTAGCCGATAAGCAAGTATTAACAATTTATATCTCTAAAGGAGAAGGTGTTAAGGTTCCTAATTTATTGACGATGTCTAAGAGCGGTGTTGAAGACTTTGTAAAGAAATATGGTATCAGCATTAAAGAAAAATATGCTGATGCATCTACTTATGTCTTAAACCAATCTTTAAAAGCTAATTCAACAGTTTCACTTAAAGATTTAGCTGATATGACAATTACAGTTAATAAAGGTAATGGTTTCTATTTAGACACTGAAGGTCTTGGATCTATTAATGGATCTTCTTATGACTTAATTAGAGATAAAGTTGATGCCCTTAAAGAAGTTGGTATTTATATTTCATTAAAGAAGACTGAAATTGAATCTGATAAACAAAAAGGTGAAATTTTATCACATTCAATCTATACATCTGGAAATGAATATTCTGATATTCAGAAATTACCACTTAATGTTACTATCCATGTGACGGTATCTAAGGGCGGTATTGCTCCAACTCCAACTCCTACTCCTGAAACAATCACAATGATTGATTTAACTACTAAAAGCTTAGCCGATGCTGAAACATGGGCTAAAAATAATGGCATTAACTTAAACAAGGTTTATGGTA
This sequence comes from uncultured Erysipelotrichaceae bacterium, assembly GCA_934699415.1. Classification (GTDB taxonomy): domain Bacteria; phylum Bacillota_I; class Bacilli_A; order Erysipelotrichales; family Erysipelotrichaceae; genus RGIG5669. The sequence goes on along the minus strand of CAKUWO010000034.1, from coordinate 7,783 downwards.
AATTTGACAATAATAAGAACAAAGATGCAATTATTGGTCAAAGTGAACAAAGTGGTGGTGAAGTAGTTAAAGGAAGTACTGTAACAATTACTTTATCAAGAGGCCATGAATATTATTTAGAAGATATCTTAAAAGAAACCGGTTTTGAAATTTTGAATAACTCAACTAATCGTGTAGAAGATTGGGCTAATAGCCAAACTATTAAAGATTTAGGACTTGAAATTACTATTGATGGAAGTGCTGTAACTTCAGATCCATGTAAAATCACAGGTTATAAGATTAAAGGCAGTGATAATGGCGAATCTTATAGCGTTGGTAATAAAATTAAAACTACTAAAATTCAAATTATCTTAGAAGGTTAAAGGAGGAAAATATGAATTTCTTTCAAAGAGCCCTTGCAAACATAAGCCGTAAGAAAACTAAAAGCATTCTCTTATTAATTACATTCTTTGTGATTGGTAACTTTGTTATTATCGGTTTAGGTGTTTCGCAAGCTGCAACATCTGCTAAAACACTTACTCGTCAAAAGATGAGAGCCGTTGTTAGCTATGAAATCGATTATGATGCAATTAGAGAATATACTGATTCCATCACTGATCAAGATGAATTAGATGCATTTTATAGAAATTATCCATCTGTTAAAACAGCGGAAGTTAGTAAATTCCTTGATGATGAGCGTGTTAAAACCGCTAATGCTATTGTAACTAGTCAATTCTATAAATCAGATGATGCTGACTTTGTTCATATTGGCAATAAGCAAGAAGAAAATAATTCAGGTACATCATGTAGCTATAATGAAGAAGGTGAAGAATATTGTTATGAAGACTTTGGTCCAAGTTTCAGTATGAAAGCCAACTATTTCCCTAATATGATTGAACTTGTTGATGGTGACTTTAAAATCACATCAGGGCGTTTCTATACTCAAGAAGAAATTAATAATAAAGCTAATGTAACTTTAGTATCTGACGCTTTTGCTGCTGCTAATGGCTTAACTATTGGTAGTCGTTTCAAAGTATATTTAACAAATCCTAATGAAATTAAAGATTCTAAAGGATATTATGGTTCAGCTGGTATTACAATTGATGATGTTACTTTAGAACTTGAAGTTATTGGCACATTCTCTCACAACAAACAAGTTACACCTAATAGCCCTAACTTTGATTGGATTTCACCATATGAAAACTATGATAATGTCTTCTTAATGCCTGCTTCTGCATATGTTGATAAAATTCTTGTATCAGCACAGAAGTACTTTGATAATAGAGCGCAATTAGAACCTGAGAATGAATATTATCAAAATCCAGATAACCGTCCAAGCATCGATAACCAGACTTCTTCAGACAAGATTACTTTATTATTAAATGATCCACTTGAAGTAGATTCTTTTGTTAAAGACCATAGTGGTGATCTTCCACAATTTAGAAAATTAAGTGCTAATAATGAAGAATTCCAGCGTTTAGCTAAACCTCTTGATACATTAAGCCTTTATTCTAACTTTATTGTTTGGTTAGTTGTCATTAATGCTGTTGTAATTATTACTCTTGTTACAGCTTTAACATTAAAAACAAGAGAATATGAAATTGGGGTTTTATTATCGGTCGGAGCATCTAAGATGAAAGTTGTCTTACAATTCTTCACTGAACTTGCAATTGTTGCTATTTTAGGTTTCTCTTTAGCTGTTATTTCAGGTTCTGCTGTAGCTTCAAAAGTTGGTGAAACAGTTCTTGAATATCAACTTTCCGCAAGTGATGTTAATTCAGATCAAAATAATAATTTCGATACGGGTTATTACCCTGGTATCTGGGATGATAACTATACAACAGATGTTACCCTTGATGATATTGTTTCTGAGTATCGTGTAAGCATCTCACCACTTATTATTGGCGAAATCTATATTGTTGGTCTTGGCATTGTCTTAGTATCAACTATTATCCCTTCTCTCATGATTATGAGATATAATCCAAAACAAATTTTAATGAATCAGAACTAAGGAGGTCATCATGTCTGAAATCTTACGTTTAGAAAATCTGAACTATTCCTACATCGATGGTGGCTATGAAAGAAGTATCTTAAAAGACCTTTCATATTCCTTTGAATCTGGTAAGTTCTATACTATTCTTGGCCCATCAGGTAGTGGTAAAACGACTCTTTTATCAATTATTGCTGGATTAGATACTGCTAAAAGTGGCAAGATTTATTTTAATGGTGAAGATGTCGATAAGATTGGTTTATATAAATATCGTCGTAATAAGATAGCTGTCGTTTTCCAACAATATAACCTTATTTCATATATGACAGCTCTTGAAAATGTTATGTTGGCAATGAGCGAAACTGATAACGAACTTCCTAAAGATAAGAAGATGGTAGCTTATAATCTTTTAAAGAAGTTTGGTATTGTTGAAACTAAAGCTAATCGTTTGGTAGGACAATTATCAGGTGGTGAACAGCAACGTGTAGCTATTGCAAGATCTTTAGCATCCAATGTGGACCTTATCTTTGCCGATGAGCCTACTGGTAACCTTGATACTGCAACCGAAAAAGAAATCATTGATGTCTTTAAAGAATTAGCTCATGACTATGGCAAAACGGTAATTGTTGTAACACACTCTGATGTTGTATCAGCAATGAGTGACCAAAGACTTTTACTTAAAGACGGCAAACTAAACAACATCTAAAAGAGACTAACAAGTCTCTTTTCTTTTTGAGATAGTATAATTAAACCATGACAAAGTTTTTATTATGTTTATTAATGGTTACTTTATGTGCCTGTAATACTGCTACACTAAATAATCCTACTAATAGTCCTATGCCAAGCGAATCAAATGCTTCAATTAAGAAAGAATATAATGTTCCTTCTTTTAAAAGTGAAGCCGTTAATAACTGGCAAGGTCTTTCATATACTTACAATGATTCTTTAGAAAAAGTACTAGTAAATAATAGTGATACTTTATCTTCTATTACAACAACAAGTGGTATTAAATTAAGCCAAGGCACGACAATTGATATTTCTTTTAGTGCTTATTCATCTGACATTACAGAATTAATTTTTAATATCAATGGGCCAACCATCAATTACCAAAAGGTTTTAACAATTGATGAGAATAAAACGACTTATCAATTTGATTTTGAATATAACGAAGCAACAGATTATGATGCAATTATTTCTTTTAGTATCAATAAAGGTAAAGTTATTTTAGGAGACCTTGAAGTTTCATCCAATAATAAGTCATATGGTATTAGAGCTAATCAAGAAGGATATTTAAAAGAAGATTTTAAAACAGCTACCCTAGCTCAATATGGTGGAGATATTTTTTATCTAAAGGATGCCAATACTGATGAAATTAAATACCGTGGTCGTTTCTTAAATCCTAAAGAAGATAAGAAAAGTGGTGAATATAATTATTTCTTAGATTTTAGTGATTTTAAGAAAGAAGGAGAATATTATTTAGAAACAGAATTTGGTAGCCAATCTTATCCTTTTAAGGTTAATGATGATGTCTATAAAAATGCTTATGATAAAGCTATTCGTTTCCTCACATCTCAAAGATGTGGCACTAATTTAAGCGAGGAACAATTTGGGGCATTTGCTCATGCTAAATGTCATGATGTTGATAGTAAACTTTATACTACCTTATCAGATACTTATATCGATACAAGAGGCGGATGGCATGATGCGGGGGATTATGGACGTTATGTTCAAACAGGAGTTAAAGCTTTAACAGGCGTCTTATTAGCGCAATTAATCAATCCGTCATCTGCTGATGATTTAAATATTCCTGAATCATCAAATGGTATCCCTGATATTTTAGATGAAGCAAGACAAGAGATTGAATGGCTTTTAAAGATGCAAAAGAGTAATGGTTATGTCTATCGTAAAGTTACAACAAAAGATTTCCCTTCTTTAATCATGCCTGAAGATGATGATGCAACCTTATATTTATTATCTGAAAGCACTCTTACAACGTCATCATTTGTAGGAGCTATTTCGTTAGCTTCTATTGTTTATGAGCAATATGATAAAGATTATGCATCTTTGCTTAAAGAAAGAGCTTTAAAAGGATATGAGGCAATTAAAGGTAACTCACTTAAAGCTATCGAATCTAATCCTGATGGTTTTACTTCCGGTGATTATCTTGATAAAAATGAAGCTGATGAAAGATTCTTTGCTTATGCTGGTATTTATGCCCTAACAAAAGATGATGAAGCATTGAAGTTAGCTAAAAATTTATATTATAAAGAAGATTTAAAAGGAAGTGATGCAGCATCAGTTAAAGACTATGGCCTATATCTCTTATTGGCTAATGTTAAACATGATAGCTTTTATGAAGATATGCTTAAAGAAGTAACTGATAAAGCCTATTCTTCAATTTATTATTTAAGAGATAATAACTATCCTTATCCATATACGAGCTATACTTGGGGCAGCAATATGCATGTAGCTGAAGATATGTTTAACCTTGAGATGGCTTATTTATTTACAGGCAATAAAGCATTCCTTAATTACGCATCATATGAGCTTAATTATCTTTTAGGTCAAAATTGTCTAGGCATTTGTTTTGAGACCGGTGTTGGCTTTTATAGTCCTAATATTTATCATCATCGCATTGCTTATTTAAAAGATAGTGTTACAGATGGAGCATTAGTCGGTGGCGTTGATCAAAATTTAAGTGATGGTATTAATGATGATCGGATTAATGATGAGACACCAATCGCAAAAAGATATTCAATGACTTTTGCATCTTATTCCACAAATGAAGTAGCGATTCATTATAATGGAGCGTATATTCTTGCTTTATCTTTCCTTCAAGGTTTGACGAATAGATAGAAAACATATAGAATGAAAAAGATTTTAGGGGTATTAATATGAACGTATTACTTTTAATTGTTGCCGTTTTACTGATATTGCTTTCATTACTTCAAAGTGGAAAATCAGAAGGTTTAAGTGCTTTCACTGGTTCAGGAAACCTTGACCTATTCTCTTATTCAAAAGAGAGAGGACCAGAAAAGTTTATCTCTAATGCTACATTAGTATTAGGAATTCTCTTTTTCGCTTTAGTAATAGCGATTCGTATTTGGGGCTAATTAAGGTCCCATTTTTATTTGAAAGGAGGAATGATGAAAGAGAAAATTATTCAATATTTAAAAGAAACTAAAGGCCCAATTGATGAAGAAGCTCTAACCACTTCATTAAAATTGGATTCTAAAGACATCAAAACTTATAACCAGGCGATTGAGGAACTTAAAGAAGAAGGCATAATCGTCTTTTTAAAGGACCATCGATTAGCTTTGGCTTCGATATATGAAATTGGCATTTTGACTATTAGACGTAACCATACTGCATATGTAACGATCAAAGATACTTTAGAAAAAAGAGATATCAAAAATCATCGTGCAATGCATTGTCTTAATAAAGATGAAGTATATGTCGACAATGATAAAGTCATTAAAGTTAAAAGCCATGCGATTAAAAATCTTACTGGCAGTATTCTTAAGAATAAAAAAGGTTACTATTTTAAAGCTGATATCGATTTACCAGCTGGTTTTAAAGTTATCAATCTTAAGAAATTTGCAATTGAGCCATATCTTGTAGTAGCAGCAGAAATTACATCCTATGAGAAACAAGAAATTAGAATTAATAAAGTATTAGGTAAAACTGGTAATTATTATACCACTCTTAGAAGTATTGCTTATGTCGATGGAGTAAAAATGGAATTCCCAGAGCGTTTAGAAACGGCTGTTTATGCGCTTGATGGCGAAGTTAATAAAGATATTTTTAAAGGTTATAAAGACTTAAGTGATTTATTAACAGTAACAATTGATGGCAATGATTCAAGAGACTTTGATGATGCGATATCTTTAATTAAAGATCGTAACAAATATCGTTTATTTGTCCATATTGCCGATGTAGCACATTATGTAAAAGAAGGTTCTTTAATTGATGCCGAGGCAATTGAAAGAGGAACTTCGGTCTATTTTCCACAATATGTTTCGCCAATGCTTCCAGAAAGATTATCCAATGACTTATGCTCATTAAATCCGGGTGAGTTAAGACCTACTATCACTGCTGAAATTATTTTTGATAAAGACGGTAATCGTCTATCTTATCTTTTATATCCAGCATTAATTAAATCTAAATATCGTTTAACTTATGATTTTGTGAATGATTATCTTGAAGGCGAGAAGAAAAGGGAAGATCTCTTTAAGATGTTAACCGATGCTTATGAGCTTTCCTTGTTGTTGGAAGAGAAAAGCGAAGCAAGAGGAACGATATCATTTGAGGATCAAGAACCAATCTTCGTCATGAGTGGCAATAAAGTAGTAGATATCAAAAAGCGCAATACCAAAGAAGCTGAAAGATTGATTGAAATGTTTATGATTGAAGCTAATGTGGCAGTTGCAGAGACACTTAATAAAAATGATATTCCAGCTTTATATCGTAACCACGATTTCCCTAAAGCAGATAAATTAACTAATTTCTTAAATTTAGTATCAATGTCTGGATATCATTTTGAAAATGATGATGATATCACCCCTAAAGAGCTTGAAGAATGTCTAGCTTTCTTTAAAGACAAGAAAGAATTACCTGCTATTTCTGAAATGATGTTACGCTCAATGGCGAAAGCTTTATATGGAACTAAATGTGATGGTCATTATGCCCTTTCACGCAGCGAATATTGTCATTTCACATCTCCTATTCGCCGCTACCCTGATTTATTTGTCCATAGAATGCTTCATACATATATCTTTAAGGATATGGAGGAGCATGCCAATGAGAAGAAAAAGGCTGAATATTATGCTGATAAATCTAATATAGGTGAGCAGAGAGCTGTTCAGGCAGAAAGAGATGTTGAACAATATCTTAAATGTCTTTATATGATGAAACATATCGGTGATAAATATGAAGGCCAAATCAGTGCTATCACATCATTTGGCTTCTTTGTACGTCTTGATAATACTGTAGAGGGTTTAATTCCCCTAAAAAGTATGACTACCTTCTTTGAATTAACAGAAGACGGCGGGTTAAGTGATGGCGAAATATCATATCATATCGGTGATATTGTTAATATCAAAGTAAAAAATGTTGATAAAATAAAGAAAACAATTGATTTCTCTTTATTAAAGAAAAGACGTAAATTAGTAGTAGAGGATTAATATGGCTATAAAAGAAATCGCAAACAATCGCAAGGCACGACATGATTATTTTATTGAAGATACAATTGAAGCAGGCATTGTATTATACGGCACCGAGATTAAGTCTATACGCAATGGCAAGGCTTCCTTTAATGATGCTTATATTTCTTTTTACAAAGGTGAAGCGATTTTAAAAGGTTTGCATATTTCAGCTTATTCACATGGTAATCGTTTTAATCATGATGAAGATCGTGAAAGAAAACTTTTATTACATAAAAGAGAAATTACCAAACTTTTTACCAAATCAAAAGTTCAAAACTATACCATTGTCCCATTACGTTTATATTTAAAAGATGGTTTAGCCAAAGTAGAAATCGCTTTAGCTAAAGGTAAGAATCTTTACGATAAAAGAGAAAGTGATAAAATTGCTTCAATGAAACGCGAAATTGAAAAAGCTGTCAAATATTAGTCTGTTTTTAAGCAGACTTTTTCTTTGCCTATATCAAGAAAAGGCAATTAAATAAGGATAGAAAACAGTATTAATAGTTTAGTTTTAATATTTCATCATTTTCTTACAATTTTTTAAAAAAATCCATTGACACTATATCCTCCTTTTGGTAACATAAATGAGCACTGTTTGAGATACATATCA
>CAKUWO010000033.1 GCA_934699415.1 uncultured Erysipelotrichaceae bacterium | reverse complement strand
GCAAACACCATTGTATCGGATTCTATGAGTCATTTCCTATTTTTGCCTTCCGTTGCATATAGATTGTAAATTCGGGGTATAAAAAAAGAAGCAATTAAGCTTCTTTTGGAGCGATTCCAGCAACGAGCTTTGCAAGACGTGACTTTTGACGTGCTGCATAGTTTTTGTGCTTGAGATGATCGCTGACAGCCTTATCTAAACTAGAGCAGCAAGCCTTATATAATTCTTCTGCCTGAGCTTTATCGCTGTTTTCAACAGCTTTTAAAACTTTCTTGATGGCAGTCTTCAGTTCGCTCTTTTGAGCTGTATTCTGAAGGTTTTTCTTAACATTAGTCAATGCTCTCTTTTTTTGAGACTTGATATTTGCCATGTTTCCTCCTCTTTTCGCTTATAAAGCATATCATAAAGCACTTTAAAAAACAATGCAACAATTATTGATAATATGAAGAAATCTTTCTTTTAAACTGTTATAATTTCAAATATGAATAACGAACGTATTATTTTTATGGGAACTCCAATGTTTTCTCGCACTGTTTTACAAAGATTAATTGATGAAAAATTAAATATTGTGGCTGTTGTAACTCAACCAGATGCTTTCGTTGGTCGTAAAAAGATTTTAGTGCCAAGTCCAGTTAAAGAGTTAGCTAATGCTTATGGCATAACATGTTTTACACCCGAGAAAATTCGTAAAGATTATCAAATGATTGTAGATCTTAAACCAGATTTAATTATTACTGCAGCTTATGGACAAATTATTCCTCAAGCTATTATCGATTTACCTAAATATGGTTGTATCAATACCCATGCGTCTTTATTACCAAAATATCGTGGAGGAGCACCAATTCAAAGATCTATTATTAATGGTGATACTTTTACTGGTATGACTTTAATGTATATGAATGCCAAGATGGATGAAGGTGATATCTTATTTCAAGAGAAATTAGAAATCAGTGAAGAAGATACTAATAGTACTATCTTTGAGAAGATGAGCTATTTAGCATCTGATATGCTTATTAAACATCTTGATGATATTATTAGTGGTCATATTAAGCCTATCAAACAGAATCATGAAGAGGCTACTTATTCTTATAATTTAAACAAAGATGATGAATTTATTTCTTTTAGAGATTCAGCACGTTTAACATCTTGTCATATTAGAGGCTTATTAGATAATCCAGGAGCTTTTGCGATTTTAGATAATGAAAGCTATAAATTAAAAGATGTAAGTTATGATCTTATTAAAAGAGGTGAAGCAGGTGAATTTATTGGCTTAATTGATAAAAAATTAGCTATTGGGACAAGTGATGGAACAGTCTTTATTGCCTCTATTCAACCTGCTGGTAAGAAGTTTATTGATGCTACATCTTTCTACAATGGTAAAGGTAGAAATTTAAAAGGTAAAATATTTAATGCAGAAAGAGTATAAAAATGGATCAGAAGAAAATACGTAACTTTTCAATTATTGCGCATATTGACCATGGTAAATCGACATTGGCAGATCGCATATTAGAATTAACACAAACAGTTACTAAAAGAGAGATGGAAGATCAGATTCTTGACTCTTTAGAACTTGAAAGAGAGCGTGGAATTACCATTAAGCTAAACGTTGTGCAACTTCATTACACTGCTAAAGATGGAATTGAATATACATTCCATTTAATCGATACTCCAGGTCATGTTGACTTTTCGTATGAAGTATCAAGATCTTTGGCTGCATGTGATGGAGCGATTTTAGTTGTTGATGCAACGCAAGGTGTTGAAGCACAGACTTTAGCTAATGTTTATTTAGCTCTTGATAATGATTTAGAGATTTTACCAGTTATCAATAAAGTTGATTTACCATCTGCTGAGCCTGATAAAGTTAAAAAAGAAATTGAAGATATTATTGGATTACCTTGCGATGATGCTCCATGCATTTCAGCTAAAACAGGCTTAAATGTTGATAAAGTACTTGAAAGCATTGTTAAAAAATTACCAGCTCCAAAAGGTAATCCTAATGCCCCGCTTAAAGCTTTAGTCTTTGATTCTTATTATGATTCATATCGAGGAGTAGTAGTCTTCTTAAGAATTATTGATGGTGAAGTTAAAGTTGGTGATAAGATTCGTTTTATGGCTAATGGTAAAGAGTTTGAAGTTACAGAAGTTGGTATTAAAACACCTAATGAAAAGAAATGTCAGAAATTACAAGCTGGTGAAGTAGGTTACTTAACCGCTGCTATTAAATCAATTCGTGATATTGCAGTTGGTGATACAATTACCTTAGCTGATAATCCAGCAAGTGAACCATTAAAAGGATATCGCAAGATGAATCCAATGGTTTATTGTGGTTTATATCCAACTGATAATGATAAATATAATGATTTAAGAGATGCTTTAGAGAAATTACAGCTTAATGATTCAGCTTTAACTTATGAGCCTGAGTCATCTAAAGCTTTAGGTTTTGGTTTCCGTTTAGGTTTCTTAGGTCTGTTACACATGGATGTTGTTCAAGAAAGACTTGAAGGGGAATATGGTTTAAATTTAATTGCTACAGCACCATCTGTTGTATATAAAGTATATAAAACTGATGGTCAAATTATTGAAATTGATAACCCAGCCTTTATGCCCGATGCATCAACTATAGACCATATTGAAGAACCATATGTTAAAGCATCTATTATGGTACCTAATGATTATATTGGAGCTGTTATGGAATTAGCTTCGGATAAAAGAGGTATCTATCAAGAGATGATTTATATTGATGATAATCGTAACCAATTAATTTATGAAATACCTTTATCAGAAGTTATTTTTGAATTTTTTGACCGTTTAAAGAGTGCAACTAAAGGTTATGCATCTATGGATTATGAAATGATTGGCTATCGTCCTGCTAATATGGTCAAAATGGATATTTTAATCAATGGGGATCCGGTGGATGCTTTATCAATTATTGTTCATCGTGATCAAGCATACAAAAGAGGACAAGTTATTACCTCTAAATTAAAAGAATTATTACCTAAGCAACAATTTGAAATTCCAATTCAGGCCGCTGTTGGTGCTAAGATTATTGCCCGTACTAATATCAAATCTTTAAGAAAGAATGTCTTAGCTAAATGTTATGGTGGCGATATTTCACGTAAGAAAAAACTTCTTGAGAAGCAAAAAGAAGGTAAGAAACGTATGAAAGCTGTAGGTTCAGTAGAAATACCACAAGAAGCATTTATGGCTGTCTTATCAATGGATGATGAAAAATAAAGCTCTATATATCCATGTACCTTTTTGTGAGCATATTTGTTACTATTGTGACTTTTGCCATTTAATCTACAATCAAAAATTCGCAAGACAATGGTTAGATGCTTTAAAGGTTGAAAAAGAGAAACGTTTAGATTTTGAGCCTTATACGATTTATATTGGCGGAGGAACGCCTGTTTCTTTAGATGAAGAATTATTAGAAGAATTATTAATTCTTTTCTATCCTTATAGTGGCAATAAAGAATATACTGTTGAAGTTAATCCAGAATCACTTACTTTAAATAAAGCTAAATTACTTAAGAAATATGGCGTCAATCGTATTTCAATTGGTTTAGAAAGTTCAAATGAAGAAGAACTTAAGTCTCTTGGCCGTAAACATAATTATAAAGATGTCAAAGAGGCTTGTGGGATGCTAAAAGAAGTGGGTATAGATAATATTAACTTAGATATTTTATATTCTTTTCCTAATCAGACAATGGATTCATTTAAACAAACAATCGAAGATGCTTATAAGCTTAATCCTAATCATCTATCTTTATATTCACTAACTATTGAAGATAATACTGTTTTTGGTCAAAAGAAGGTTCAAACTTTTGATGATGAAAAAGAAGCTATCTTTTATGAATATGCTGTTAAGTCATTTAAGGAACATGGTTATCATCAATATGAAGTAGCTAATTTTGCGAAAAAAGGTGAAGAAAGTAAACATAATCAAGTCTATTGGCATTATGAAGACTTTTTAGGCTTATCAATGGGAGCTAGTAGTAAATTAGCTAATATTAGATCTGATAATACAAGATCTCTTAAAAAATATCTTGCACAAGAATATATTGCGGAAGAAATTATTCTTGATAAAGAAGATATGATGTTTGAGATGGTGATGATGAATTTAAGACTTGAAGAAGGATTATTAAAAGAGCGTTTTTATAAAGCTTTTGATGTAGATATTTTAGATGTTTATAAAGAAGCAATTGATGCTGGTGTTAAGAAAGATTGGTTAGAAATAGATGATAAGTATTTAAGATGTAAAAATCGTGAAATACTTAATTCAGTATTACTATTATTTATGAAATAAGGCCCTAAGCTTAACGCTTAGAGCCTTTTATTAATTAGTTCCCATTGATGTAGTTTCAGGAAGAGTTGCAGCACCGTCAATTACAATTTGAGCACCAGTAATATATGATGATTCATCACTTGCTAAGAAAGCAAATAATTCACCAACTTCTTCAGGTTTAGCAAGACGTCCTAAAGGTACATTATTAGCGATAGCTCTAATTGCACTTTCAGGATCTTCAGGACAAGAATCAAGAGCGATCTTTTCAACCATTGGTGTACGTGCATAACCTAATTGAGTGCAATTAACACGAATATTACGTGAAGCATATTCAACAGCTAAACATTTAGTAAGCCCAACAAGAGCAGCTTTACTCATTGCATATCCTGCTTCGCCTCCATCAGCTACTAAATCACCAGTTACAGATGAAGCGATAACGATAGAACCTTTACCTTGTTTAAGCATATGTGGAATAGCTAATTGGCAAGTATTCCATGTACCTTTGATATTTACATCGATATGGAAGTCACGAATTTCATCGCTCATTTCTTCAAATGGTGCAATTTTACATACACCAGCATTAGCACATACAGTATCTAAAGTACCAAATGATGAAATAGCTAAATCGATAGCTTTAGTGACATCTTCTTTAGAAACGATATTACCAACATAATAGACAATTTCGCTTTCAGGATATTTTCCTTTTAATTCAGCTACGGTATCAATTAGTTTAGAATCTAAATCCATAAGGCATACTTTAGCTCCATGTTTTAAGAAAACATCAGCAATGCCTTTACCAAGTCCGGCATTAGCTCCTGTGATAAAAGCAGATTTTCCTTCAAGTTTTTTCATTTTATCTTCTTCCTTTCGTTATTATTATAACAAATCTATTAAAGATATATAAAAGTGGTATATTTCATCGATAATATATGCGAATTTAAATGATTTAGCTAAGGTCATTATTAACACTTATTTTTTACTTAAAAAATAAAAAGATATACCCATAATCCATTTTAAATAAGTATAAATGTAAATATTTACATATTTATGAAAATGATGTAAATATTTATTGACATGTATTTTCATTTTTTGTAACATAGGTTCATGGAAGGAGAAAGATATGAACTTTAATTTCGAACAAGAACAATTTCACTATTCTCCTTACGATTTAGCTATTATTATCGTGCTTATTATGTTACTTAGCTTAGTAACCTTTTCATGATTGAGATAGCTTCATTTGTTTTATTTTTAAGGATGGGCTATCAAGACCATCCTTTTATTTTGATAGAAAAGCTTAATTAAGGCTTATCTATAGATTAAAAACGATTATGGGAGGGGAAGTTTATGAAAAAAATACTAGTCGTTTTATTAAGTGTACTAATGACGATGACATTGTGTGCATGTAGTTCTGACAAGGGTACTAAGGATGATGGTGGTTCTAGTTCTAACACTGTTAAGATTGGAGGTTCTGGTCCAACAACTGGTGAGTATGCACAATATGGCCTAGCTGTTCAATATGGCGCTCAAGTTGCAGTTAATGAAATCAATGAAAAAGCTGGTAAAGATGGTCTAAAGTTTGAACTGAAATTCTTAGACGATAAAGGCGATGGTGAAGAAGCAAATAAGGCTTATGCTCAATTAACTGACTGGGGTATGCAAGCAAGTATGCTATGTACTACGACTGGTTCATCATTAGCTGTTGCTGATAGCTACAATGATGCAGGTGTATTTGCAATGACACCAAGCGGTTCTGCTGAAGATATCATTGCTGGTAAGGAATATGTATATAGAATGTGCTTCGCAGATCCAGAGCAGGGTACAGCTGCTGTTGACTATATTGCTGAACATAAACTGGCTACTAAGGTTGCTGCATTTGTGCAATCTGATTCAGATTATTCAGTTGGTGTCTATGATGCTTTTGTTAAGGAAGCTGCAGTTAAAGGCTTAGAAATCGTATCAACATATTCATTCACATCAGATAATGCTACTGATTTTACAACTGGTGTAAGCGATGCTCAAAGTAAGGGTGCAGAACTTGTATTCTTACCTCTATACTATGAAAACGATACAAAGATTGTTATGGCTTGTAAGAATGCTAACTATAGTCCAGTATTTTTTGGTATAGATGGTTTCGACGGTGCTCTTGAACAAGAAGGTGTAGATGTTTCAATGTTTGAAGGTTTCTATTACTTAACACCATTCGCATATACTGCAACTGATGATGCTACTGTATCTTTTGTATCTAAATTCAATGCTCTAGCTGATAACAATCCAAACCAATTTGCTGCTGATGCATATGATGTAGTATATGCAATCTACAATGCTTTAGTTGAAGCTGGTGCAACTGCTGATATGTCTGCTCAAGACATTGGTAAATTATTATGTAAGAAATTCCAAGGTGGTTTTACATATTCTGGTTTAACTGGTTCTAATATGACATGGGATGAAAATGGTGCTGTAGTTAAGTCTCCTCTTGCTTTCCAAGTAAAAGATGGCAAACTGACTGCTGCTCAATAGTTAAACATTTATTCAAAAAGTTGCCAAAAGGCAACTTTTTACTAAACGAAGGAGTTAATTTATGATCTTTATATCAAATCTAATTAGTGGTATAAGACTTGGCTCAATCTACGCAATCATTGCCCTTGGCTATACCATGGTATATGGTATTGCTAAGATGCTGAACTTTGCCCATGGAGACATCATTATGATTGGTGCCTATAGTGCATTTGTAGCTCTGTATAGAGCGAACTTACCACTTCCTATAGCTCTTATTATTTCAATAATTATTTGTACCTTACTAGGTGTAATTATTGAAAGATTGGCCTACAAACCCTTAAGACAAGCCTCATCTTTGGCTGTTCTTATAACTGCTATCGGTGTCAGCTATTTCTTACAAAACTTAGCTCTTTTGATATGGGGATCAGCTGCTAAAATCTTTCCAACTATTCTAAATTATGGTTCTATTAATCTATTTGATAATCAACTTAAATTAAGCTACCAAATGTTAATCACCATTACCATATGTATCATAATAATGATTCTATTAAATCTATTTATCAAAAAGACTAAAATCGGTAAGGCAATGAGGGCTTGTAGTGAAGATAAAGAGGCTGCTGCTTTAATGGGCATCAATGTTGATAATATTATTTCATTGACATTTGCTATCGGTTCTGGTTTAGCTGCTGTTGCTGCCTTATTACTATGTGCAGCCTATCCAACCGTAACGCCAACTCTTGGTTCGATGCCAGGTATTAAAGCTTTTACAGCTGCTGTAATTGGTGGTATTGGTTCTATTCCTGGTGCTCTTTTTGGTGGTCTATTATTGGGCGTTATTGAAATAATTGTAAAAGCCTATGGCCTATCAGAACTTACTGATGCTATTGCCTTTGGTGTTTTGATTCTAGTTTTATTGTTTAAACCAGCCGGCCTATTAGGTAAGAGGGTAAAGGAGAAAGTATAAGATGAAAAATAAAAAAGCATTGACTTCATATTTATTAGTAATACTTATCTATGTCCTTATTACTATCCTAAGTTCAACAGGCTCTTTATCTTCTACGATGAACGCCTTACTTGTTCCAACATGTGCCTATATTGTGGCTGCATTAGCTTTAAATCTATTAGTAGGATATTTAGGTGATTTGTGCCTTGGACAAGCAGGTTTTATGGCGGTAGGAGCTTTCTCAGGTATTGTTTGTGCTGCATGCTTACTTAGAAATAGTATTCCAGATATTTTAGCTTTATTTATATCGATTATAGTAGGAGGCTTGATATCTTCTATATTCGGTCTAATTATTGGTATTCCAGTACTTAAATTAGAAGGTGACTATCTAGCTATTGTTACACTTGCATTCTGTCAAATCATTAAAACACTTTTCTTAAATTTATATGTAGGTGTTGATTCAAATGGTTTGCATATGTCCTTTATTAGCGATAATACTAATTTATTACCAGATGGTAAGTTACTAATAAAAGGTGCTTTAGGTGCTTCAGTATCTCATAAACTATCTACTTTCTTAAGTGGTACTATCTTAATTTTATTCACATTATTTATTATTTATAATTTGATCAACTCAAAAAGTGGTAGAGCTATCCAAAGCTGTAGAGACAATAAGATAGCCGCTACCTCACTTGGTGTTAATATCACTAAATATAAGTTATTAGCCTTTGTGATATCAGCCTTTATTACAGGAATGGCAGGAGCTTATTATGGACTAGGTTATTCTAGTTTTAAAGCTACTAAATTCGATTTTAACTTATCTATTTTAATTCTTGTTTATGTTGTTTTGGGTGGTTTAGGTAATATGACAGGTACAATTGTTTCTACTGCATTATTAATTGTCCTACCAGAAGCTCTAAGATTGTTCAATGACTATCGTATGATTGCCTATGCGATTGTGTTAATACTTGTAATGATTCTATCTAACAATAAGATATTGATGTCGTACTTAGATAATTATAAAAATACTCTGATGTCATTTATTAAACGAAAGGAAGCTAAACATGAGCATTCTAGAAGCTAAAAAAATAGGAATCGACTTTGGCGGCCTTACTGCTGTAAATAACTTTGACATCAAAATTGAAAAAAATGATATCTATGGTTTGATTGGACCTAATGGTGCTGGTAAAACGACTGTTTTTAATCTTTTGACTAAAGTTTATCAGCCAACAAGAGGTAGCATTCTTTTAAATGGCGTTGATACTAAAAATATGTCAACTGTTGATGTAAATAAGGCAGGCATTGCCAGAACTTTCCAAAATATTAGATTGTTTAATAAGATGACTGTTATGGAAAATATTCTTGTAGGTTTTCATAACAGCATCACTTATTCAACACTAGATGGCATCTTTAAAACACCAAAGTATCGCAAACAAGAAAAAGAGATGCATGATAAGGCTATGGACTTATTGAAAATCTTCAAACTGGAAGATTTCGCAGATATAAATGCTTCGTCACTTCCTTATGGTGCCCAAAGAAGATTAGAAATAGCAAGAGCTCTGGCTACCAATCCTTGTTTATTATTACTTGATGAACCGGCAGCTGGCATGAACCCAACCGAAACGGAAGAACTTATGAATACAATAAGATTTATAAGAGACCACTTCCATATTGCAATTCTTTTAATCGAACATGATATGAAACTTGTCATGGGAGTTTGTGAAAAGATTACAGTACTTAATTTTGGTCAAGTACTAACAAGTGGTAAACCGGAAGAGATTCAAAACAACCCTGAAGTTATTAAAGCTTACTTAGGAGATTAATATGTTGAAAGTAGAAAACTTACATATAAATTATGGCTTTATTGAAGCTGTCAAGGGTATTGATTTTACAGTCAATGATGGTGAGATAGTTGCATTAATTGGAGCTAATGGCGCTGGCAAAACAACTACTATGCATGCCTTGAGTGGTTTAATCAAACCAAAAAGTGGAACTATTACATTAGATGACAAAGATATCACAAGAGTTTCTGCTAATAAGATAGTATCTCTAGGTTTAATACAGGTACCAGAAGGTAGACATGTATTCGCCTCCCAAACTGTATTAGATAATCTAATATTAGGTGCTTATTTGTGTAAAGACAAGAAATTAATAGAAGCTAATTTGAATCATGTTTTTGAATTATTTCCTCGATTAAAAGAAAGACAAAAACAATTAGCTGGTACTTTATCTGGCGGCGAACAACAAATGTTGGCTATGGGTAGGGCATTGATGTCAAATCCTAAGGTTCTCTTATTGGATGAACCTTCTATGGGTTTATCACCTTTGTTAGTAAAGGAAATCTTTGCGATAATAAAGGAAATTAATGAGAATGGTACTACTGTTTTCGTTGTTGAACAAAATGCTAAGATGGCACTTGAAATAGCTCATAGAGCCTATGTAATGGAAACAGGTAAGATTGTATTAAGTGGTACAGGCAAGGAGCTATTAGCTTCCGATGCTGTTTCTAAAGCTTATTTAGGAGGATAATTTATGTATGTTAAAGATTGGATGACTAAAAATGTTGTTACTTTAAATCCCTTTGATTCAATCACTGATGCCTTCGATATGATGAAGAAAGGTAATTTCCATCGTGTACCTATTTGTAGTAATGGTAAATTAGTTGGACTTATTACGGGATCAACACTGGCTGATTTTGCACCATCTAAGGCTACTACTTTATCAGTCTATGAGATTAATTCATTATTAAATAAGACTCTATGTAAAGATATTATGATAACAAATGTTCATACTATTGGTCCTAATGCTTTACTTGAAGAAGCCGCTGAAAAGATGAATGAACACAATATCACCTGTCTTCCAGTGGTTGAGGATAATGAACAAATTGTAGGTATTATTACTCAAAAAGTTATCTTTGGTGCTTTCGTTGATTTAATGGGCTATTATGCTAAAGGTAGTAGAGTAGTAATTGATATCGATAAGGATGAACCTGGTATCTTACAAAAACTAGGTGCCGTAACAGCTCAACATAATATCAATATTACACACCTTATCGTAACAAGATATAGTGGTCTTCAGATTGTTATTAGAACTGATGAAACTGATGATATGAAAGTAACTAATATCTTAACTTCAAATGGTTTTATTGTTAGTGACCATCGTACTAATAAGAATTGATTTTATAAGTGTTAATTTATACAGTGATGTTATCAATCTTATAAAATAAATGGTTAAAGGTTCTATTTAAACTCTAGCCACTAATTATCTTTTCTGATTTTTATATTGTTCAAAATAAGGAGATAAATATTTAATAACAATGAAAATCCCTTGAGCATAAGCTCTTATTGTGATAATATTGTAATGCTCTGCTCTGAGTTATAAGAAGACTCCGTCTTATTACACGGACAGAAGTTAATATATAAAGGAGAATATAGATGTTAACTAAAGAAGAAAAGAAGGCTATCATCGAACAGTATCAGCTTAATCCAAACGATGTTGGCTCAATTGAAGTACAGGTTGCTGTATTAACAGAAGAAATCAACCGTTTAACTGTACACATGCAGGAACATAAAAAAGACTTCCATTCAAATCGTGGTCTTTTAATGAAGGT
>CAKUWO010000032.1 GCA_934699415.1 uncultured Erysipelotrichaceae bacterium | reverse complement strand
CCTACAGGTAGTGGTAAATCCACACTTATTAAATTATTAGATGGCGAAGAAATTCCATCATCTGGCGATGTTATTGTTAATAATATCAATGTAGGGAAATTACGTCATTCTAAAGTACCTATCTATCGTCGCAACATTGGTGTTGTCTTTCAAGATTATCGTCTTTTACCTAAGAAGACGGTTTTTGAGAATGTTGCTTATGCGATGGAAGTAGTAGATGCCCCACAAGATACTTTAAGAAAAAGAGTTCGTGAAGTTTTAAAGCTTGTTGATATAGCAGAAAAGAGCAATTCATATCCTGATGAATTATCAGGTGGTCAACAACAGCGTGTCGCTATTGCACGTGCTATCGCTAATCGTCCAAAAATTTTAATTGCTGATGAGCCTACTGGTAATTTAGATCCTAAGAAGTCAGATGAAATTATTTCTTTACTTGAAAAGATTAATGAAGAAGAAAAAACAACCATTTTAGTTGTTACTCATGATAATAATATTGTCCGTCATCACCCAAAAAGAACCATTGCTATTGATAGTGGACATGTTGTAGCTGATGTAAGCAAAGGAGGAGTACGCTAATGCTTCGCCGTTTTTGTCGACATATTAAAGAAGGATTTCAAGGATTCGGAAGACATTTTGGCCTTTCCTTTTCGTCTTCTACAGCTGTAACGATTACTTTAATTATCATTGGTGTCTTTGTTGTTTTAACATATAACTTACAAAAGATGACTTTAACAATCGAAAACTCAATCTCTATTTCTGCTCTTGTAGCTTATGATGCTGAAGATGACAATAATATCAAAAGAATTGAAAAAGAGTTAAAAGAAATTGATGGTATTTCATCAGTTACATATAGCTCTAAAGAAGATGAATTTAATTATTATATTAATTCAGCAGATGAAGAATTACGTAAATTTTATGAAGCTTATCGTAACGACAATCCTTTTCATGACGCATTTATTTTAAATGTTGCTGATACTAAAAATTTAAATGAAATCTTAAAAAAAGTTTCTAATATCTACGGAATCTCAGAAGTTTATGATGGTGGCTCTAATACTTATAAACTAATTGATGTCTTAGAAAAAACCAGATTATTTGGTGGTGTTCTTGTATTATCGTTAATCTTTTTAGCGGTCTATCTTGTCTACAATACAATTAAAGTGGCTATATCATCGCGTAAAGATGAAATTTGGATTATGCGTAACGTTGGTGCTAAAAATAGTTATGTTCGTGCGCCATTCTTAGTTGAAGGTATTTTAATTGGTGCTCTTGGCTCATTAATTCCAATCTTAGTTTTAAGCATTAGTTATATTTATCTTTATAATAATCTCAATGGTAATCTTTTTGGTGCTTTTGTGCTTGAAACACCAATGCCATTTGTTCTTTATTTATCTTTAGGCTTATTCCTTGGTGGCATTTTAGTAGGCCTAATTGGTTCTTATATTTCGGTATGTAAATTCTTGAGGGTAAGACGATGAAAAAGTTACTAAATTTATTTTTAGCCATCTTCTTCTTTGCTTATTCTTTTCCATATGTCATTAAAGCTGATGATGATACTCCTTTTACCGATACTGAATATTGGGAAGAGCGTTGCGCCAACGAAACAGCTTCAGGTTCCAATAATGTATCTGATAAATGCCGTAAATATTATATTTCTAAATTATCAGAATCTAACGAAACGATTCGCGATTTAAATAAACAAAAAGACTTAATTACTAAAGACTTAGAAGCGGCTCTTGAAAAAGCTAATGCCTTTGCTCTTGAAGCTAGTAAATATGAATCTGATATTTCTTTATTAACAGTTCAAATTAAAGATTTACAAAGTCAAATTGAAGAATTAATTAAGGAAGTCGAAGATAATAGTGCTAAAGTTGAAGAATTGAATCAAAGAGTTTTAAATCGCATGCGTGACTCTCAAGGCACAATGCATTTTAATCCTTATCTTGATTTTATTTTAGGATCAGTTGATTTTGATGACCTCAATCGTCGCTCATATGGGGTTGAAGCAATCATGCAGAAAGATAAAGCAGATCGCACATCTTTAATTGAAATCATCAATAAATTAAAAGCTGATGAAGAAAAATTAGAAAAAGACAAAAGTGAATTAGATACTAAGAAAAAGGATTTACAAGAGAAACAAGCAATTTATTATGCTAAAAAAGAACTCTATGATGAAATTGCTGCTGAAAACCAACGTAAACTTGATGAAATCCGAAACCAATTAGAATCAGAAAAAAAGAATTATGCCGATATTGCTGATTCAATTGATATGTCAAAAGTTCCACCATCCGAAAGTTTAGCTTCACCTGTTCCTGGTGCTGGTAAATCGGCTGGTACGTGGTATTATCCAGCATCATTTGGTGGTGGCATTCATCTAGGTGTCGATTATGCAGTTGGCAAAGGTAGCAATATCTATGCCCCAGCTAATGGTGTAGTTATTTTATCGAGCGATGGATGTGGCGATGGTTATTTAGGTAATTCATGTGCTGGAAATGGTGGTGGTGTAGCATATGGCGGAAATCAAGTTATTATGATGGTTGCTGCTAATGGCTCAATTTATGCTATATCATTCTTCCATATGCTCAAAGGTTCCCCAGTTGCAAGAGGTCCAATTGAACAGGGCGATTATGTTGGAAGAGTTGGCTCATCTGGTAACTCTACCGGTCCTCATTGCCATGTTGAATTATATTATCTTGGACCTGGCGATATGAGTGATTTAGAAAATGATTATCTTTATCGTAACTATTCTTTATCCTTTAATTGTGGATGGGGAGCTCAAGCATTAAATAGACGCTGTGAAGATGGTGTTGGTGCACCATGTCGTCTAAGACCGGAAAATTATTTTGGAGCATAAGCTATGGACGAAAATAAAGAAGAAAGTAAAACGGTAAGATATAAATTGCAAAAACAAGAATTATCATCTGAAAGAAAAGAAAGAGAAGAACTAAATAAAAAGCGCCGTCAAAGTATTTTTAAAACGATATCATTAGTAATTGTCAGTGTTATTTTTGGTTTCTTCTTAGCTTATTCATTCTTTAAGAATATTGAAATCATTGGCATTTTAAAAGATACAAATAGTGTTAATGAAAAAACAACATTGCTTCAAGAATATATGGAAAATATCTGGCTTTATCGTAATGATTATGATGATTTAGATACTATCCTCTCTGATAAAGCATATTATGGTATGACTTCATTTGAAGAAGATCCATATACGGCATACATGAGTGCTAGTGAACTAAGTAGCTTCCAAGATGGTATTAATATGAACTTTGTCGGAATTGGCGTTACTTATAGTAACGAAGGTAATATCTTCCAAGTTAAAAGAGTATTAAAAGATTCTCCAGCCGAAATAGCTGGTATTGAAGCTGGCGATATCTTAACTAAAGTAGACGATATTGATATCAAAGATAAAACTACTGAAGAAGTTAGAACCATGGTTACAGGAGAAGAAGGAACACTTGTTAAAATTACGGTTAATCGTGAAGGCGAAGAAATAAATTTCTTAGTTAAAAGAGCACAAGTGGATTCTACAGTCTATGGTGAAATAATTGATGATGTTGCTTATATCCAATTATTCTCATTTGGTTTACATACGGCTGATGAAATGCAGAAATATCTTGATTCCTACATTGATTATTCTAAACTTGTCATTGATTTAAGAGATAATAGTGGTGGTTATCAAACGGCAGTTGAAGATATTGCCTCATTCTTCTTAAAAAATGGTGATGTTATTATGAGCCAAACTGATGCCAATGGACAAAGTGTTAACTATAAAGCTAGTGGTAAAAAGAATTATACCAACTTTAAAAAGATTGTTTTATTAGTCAATGAAAATACTGCTAGTGCATCAGAAGTATTAACAGCTGCATTAAGTGAACATTTAGATTATGTAACAATCGTTGGCACTACTACTTATGGTAAAGGCGTAGTCCAAACAACCTATCCTTTAAAAGATGGCTCAGCCATTAAAATTACTGCCTATAAATGGTTAACACCTAAAGGCAATTGGATTAATGGTGAAGGTATTAAACCTGATGTTGAAGTAAAACTCCATGATATCTTCTACAAAGTAGCTCTTGAAATGGATCAAGAAACCAAACTATCTTATGACTCTGTAAGTCCTTATAATATAATTGCTTCTTTAGCTTTAGATTATTTGGATTATGATGTAGAGCGTTTTGATGGATACTTTGATAAGTCTCTTGAAGAATCTCTTACTAAATATCAATTGGAGCATGATTTAAAGGCCAATGGTGTTTTAGATACAGATACATATCAAGCACTCATTTCATCTGTTAAAAGGGCTTATAATAGCGATAGAGAGAAAGATAGTCAATTACAAGCAGCATTAGATATCTTAAGATAAAGGCGTTAAGCCTTTTTCTTTTGTTATAATTGGTACATGGAAGAAAAAGCTTTTAAATTAAATTCAAAATTTAAACCAACCGGAGACCAACCTAAAGCAATTGAAAAGCTAGTTGATGGGGTAAATAATGGTAAACATGAACAAGTATTATTAGGTGCTACAGGTACTGGTAAAACTTTTACAATTGCTAATGTAATTGAAAAGGTTAATAAACCAACATTAGTATTTTCACATAATAAAACTTTAGCTGCTCAGTTATATACAGAATTTAAAGCTTTATTCCCTGAGAATAGAGTGGAATACTTTGTATCTAATTTTGATTATTATCAACCAGAAGCTTATATGCCTAAAACGGATACTTATATTGAAAAAAATGCCGTAACTAATGATGAATTAGATATGTTAAGAATGAGTGCTTATAATTCATTATTAGAAAGAAAAGATACAATTGTTATTGCATCAGTTGCTTGTATCTATGCATCTAGTAATCCAGAGAACTATAAAGATATGTTTTTCTCAATTAAGGTTGGCATGCAAATAGATCGTCAAGAATTAATTAAAAAACTTGTGGCAAGACAATATCAAAGAAATGATGTTGATGAATTAAGAGGTACTTTTAAAGTAAGAGGGGAGGTAATTGAAATAGTTCCTGGACATAGTGATCGTTTCTTAATTCGCATTGAAATGTTTGATGATGAAATTGAAAGAATTACCGAAATAGATCCTATCACCAAAGAAACTCTTAATGGTTATTTAGTATACTCAATATTCCCAGCTACAGGTTATGCTAGAGATCATAATGATATGCTTATTGCATGTGAAGGAATTGAAAATGAACTTGAAGAAAGACTTAAATATTTTAAAGCTCATGATAAGCCTTTAGAATATGAAAGGTTGGAACAAAGATGTCGTTATGACCTTGAAGCTTTAAGGGAATTTGGCTCATGTCCTGGTATTGAAAACTACTCAATGCATATAGATCATCGCTTACCTGGTGAGAGACCATATAATTTATTTGATTATTTTAGTGATGATTTTTTAATTGTAGTAGATGAATCGCATGTTTCATTGCCACAAATTAGAGGCATGTATAATGGGGATCGTGCTCGTAAAGAAACCTTAGTAGAATATGGTTTTCGTTTGCCTTCAGCATTAGAGAATCGTCCGATGCGCTTTGAAGAATTTGAAGCTATTAAAGCTCCAAGAATTTATATGAGTGCCACTCCAGGTGATTATGAATTAGAAAAAACTAATCATGAAGTAATTGAACAGATTATTCGTCCTACTGGTTTATTAGATCCAATAATTGAAGTAAGACCAACTCTTGGACAAATAGATAATTTATTAGAAGAAATCAAAAACACAATAGCTAATAATGAAAGAGTCATGATAACAACTTTAACTGTTAAGATGGCAGAAGATTTAAGCGCTTATTTAACTACTCAAGGATTAAAAGTGGCTTATTTGCATCATGAAACCAAGACTTTAGAAAGAAGTGAAATTATTACTGATTTAAGAAGAGGTAATTATGATGTTCTTGTTGGTATTAACTTATTAAGAGAAGGATTAGATATTCCTGAAGTATCTTTAATTGCTATCTTAGATGCTGATAAAGAAGGGTTCTTAAGAGGAGAGAGATCTCTTATTCAGACAATTGGTCGTGCAGCTAGAAATGAACATGGAAGGGTCATTATGTATGGTGATAAGATGACTGATTCGATGAAGAAGGCGATTGATGAAACAAATAGACGCCGTGAAATCCAAATTAAATACAATAAGGAACATGGTATTGTGCCTAAGACCGTCTATAAAGAAATTCAAGATCCAGTACATGGTAAAGAAACCAAAGAAGAAACGCTTGCCTACCTCAAGAAGAAAGGTAAAGGTAAGAAGAATCAAGAAAAACTTATTGCATCACTTGAAAAGGAAATGAAAGAAGCAGCACGTCAATTAGACTTTGAAAGAGCTATGCAATTAAGAGATATGTTGTATGAATTAAAGGCTGAATAAAAACAAAATAAAGCACTCGTTTGAGTGCTTTATCTATTTAATCAATGACTGTTAAACGATTATCAGTTCCAAAACCTAAATGCTCATAGTCTTCAAAATATTCCGTTAAGACCTGAACAGAAGAAGTTGTAAGAACTTTAATTGGAGCATTCTTTTCAATCTCTTCTTTAGTGATATTAAGGCTTGTTTCCAAGTTGTTGTAATGGAAGTTTTCAATGCCAACACTAAACATATCATTATCCTTAACTTCTCTTCCTTTGTAATTGAATTTTAAGAAGTCATGGCGTGATTTAGAATAAACAATTTCAAGTCCCATTGATAATTGGAAGAATTCGGTATGACCACCATCTTCCCATGCTTCATCACGATAAACATAACGTAAGCAATCTTTGAGTTGCTTACCAGTTAAAATTAGTTTGTAACAAGCTCCATCATAGGGATAACATTCACAGAAGTCTTGATAAGTCATAATTGGGCCTACTTTATTAACACGTAAGCCACCAGAGCCACATAAGAAAATATCAACATCAAAACTATTCATTAAAGCATCAGCAAATACGCCACCCATATCTGTTTGCATCCATCTGCTAGGATGAGTTAATTCATAGTCAAATTTACCAATGACACGAGCATATTTTAAGTCTGTTTTAGCTTTGATCGAATTGATAAGTTTCTCCATCTTCTTATCTTTAGGGCAATTATCTTCATTGATATCAATAGCTTGCCAAGTGAAAGAATCAATACAATTATTATCAGTATCAACAATAATATCAAAACGTCCAATTTGGTCAGTACCGGTTCCAGCTTGAGCAATTGGAACTCCATTAACAACTTCTGGCTGATCCATAAAAGTATGTGAATGACCACCGATAATTAAATCAACACCCCAATTATCATCTAATAATTCAGCTAATTTCTTATCTTCTTCAAAACCTATATGAGTTAATAAGACAGTAAAATCTATGTCTTCATTATTGTAGGCATTACAGATTCTACCAACTTCTTTAGCAGCTTCTTCAACATCTACAAATGCTCCTACAAGAGCTTCAGCTTTGGTTTGATGAATGACATCTTCCGTAATGACGCCAATGAATAGAATACGCATACCATCAATTTCTACGATGTGATGAGGTTCAAATAAACGTTTACCTGTTAATTTGATATAAAGGTTACAGTTAATGATAGGGAATTGTGATAATTTCTCTATAAAGAGTAAATGTGCTACTCCATAATCAACTTCATGGTTACCAATAGTTACAACATCAGGAGATAGAAGATTAACGATTTGAATTGTAGAAATACCTTGATATTCAGAGTCAATAACAGATCCCCTGAACATATCACCAGCAATTACATAGAGAACATTATCGTCGATATTACGGCATTTATTGATATATCCTGATAACATCGATACGCCACCAGTAAGCTTATTATCGATATCTTCAGCTAAAAAGTCTCCGTGCATATCATTTGAGTGTAAGAGGGTTACTTTCTTAAGATTTGCCATAGGCTTTCCTCCTTTATATTAGAAGTTAGAAGAGCTTAAGTTTTATAAGATTATTCATTAGTAAGAAGTATTGGATTTTCATTAGATATCATATAGGCTACATAATGATTGGCATATTGAATGGCTTTTTGATAATCGAACCCTTTAATTAAAGCATGTAAGAAGAAACCATTAAACATATCACCAGCCCCAAGAGTTGAGATAGGTTTTACTTTTTCAGTTGGAATAAAGCTAATATTACCATGATCATTCAATAAGACGTCATTTGCTCCATCTCTTGCAATAATTACTTTATCTTTACCAAAACTTTTAATAGCATCTAATAAAGTATCACAAGATGTTAAAGGACCAAATTCATCAATACCTGAGCCAATAATAATATCAGTAGAAGATAGAATATGATTAAAGAGTTCCTTTCTTTCTTTGTTTAAACCATATGTTTCAATACGAGCATTGATATCAAATAAAGTGACATCACCCTTTAATTTTCTTTCTTTATAGAAATCAATAAAAGCATTAACACTAGCTAGATTATCGGTGACTACCATGCCACCAGATAAAAGATAATAATTCTCATCTTCTTTAACGGATGTAAAACTATCTTTAGTAAATGATGGATAATCAGCGCCTGGTGGAAGCCAAGGAAACATGATTCTTTCACCATTTTCATCAACTACTGCAATGCAAACCATGGCCCCATGATTACCATAGTTTGCATAAGACATATCGACCCCTTCTTCTTCTAAAGCATCTTTTAATGCAATACCAATATTATCAGCACATAAGTCTGTAACAAATAGCGGATGATCATCTAGCCTTGCCATAATAGATGATGTATTGCCAATAGTTCCACCATGTTTAAATATGACATCATTCTTCTTAAAGTTACCATCTTTAATAGTCTTTAAACTTTTAAGGACTTCACCATAGGGAAGAATTAAATCGGCACATAAATCGCCTACAAGTAATGGTCTCATTTGACACTATGCACAAGTTCACAGAACTTCTTTACAAGTTCGATGTCTTTTCTAATCAATTTACCATTTTCTTTAATTGATGTTTTAGTTAGAGAGTCAACGCCATCAGGTTTAACAGCTTCAATAGCTTCTAAAACATTATCAACACCTAAACCACCAGCTTCGATGATTTCACAATCAACGACTTTTCTAATTTCAGCATCAATTGCCCAATCATGAACAATACCAGCAGCACCAACTCCAGGGACTGTTTTAGATACTGAATCAAGAATTAGGATATCAGCATAACTAGCTTTCTTTTTAGCATCTTCAATAGCACTATAATCATCGCTAACGCCAACAGCTTCCATTAATTTGATATTAGGAAGATGTCTTTTGAGTTCATCAGCAAATTTTTTATTACCTTCATATTCAGCACAAAGATGTAATACTTCTGGTTTTAATCTTTCACATTGTTCAATGATTTTAAGAGGATCTTTTTCAACAGAAATTAAAACACGAATAGCTTTACCATCAATGGCATCAAAGATTTCTTTAGCTTTTGCTTCGCTTACAGCGCAAGGATATGGTCCATCAATTTGACCAACTAATACTCCAATTCTATCAGCTCCAGCTTCAACACAAGCTAAAGCTTCATCTACTTCTTGTAATGAATAAATCTGTGCAAACATATATTTCTCTTTCTATTAATCTTTATTTGTACCTTCCCATTTCCAGCTAGCAACTTCTGGTAAATCGACGCCATATTCATGAATATAGCGTTTATGTTCAACAAGTTTATTAGCCATCTTTTGATAGAGATATGAAGTCTTATTACCATATTGTGGCAAATGCATTAAGACATCTTGTACTAAATGGAAACGGTCGATATCATTTTGAACACGCATATCAAATGGTGTTGTGATAGTACCTTCTTCTTTATATCCACGGACATGAATATGACGGTTATGGCGACGATATGTTAATTCATGAACTAAAGTTGCATAACCATGGAAGGCAAAGATAATTGGTTTATCTTTAGTGAAAATCATGTCGTATTCATCATCACTTAAACTATGTGGATGTTCACTCTTTGGCTGTAATTTCATTAAGTCAACAACATTGACAACACGAATCTTTAAATCAGGCATTTCTTTATTAAGAATTGATACTGCAGCTAAAGTTTCAAGTGTTGGAGTATCACCAGCACAAGCCATTACAACATCAGGATCTTCACCCTTATCATTACTTGCCCATTGCCAGATACCGATGCCTTGAGTGCAATGAATAGCAGCTTCATCCATTGTTAACCATTGAGGACGAGGATGTTTACTTGCAACGATAACATTGACATAATTTTTTGTTTTAATGCAATGATCAAAAGTTTCAATCAAGCAGTTAGCATCAGGTGGTAAGTATAAACGTACAACATCAGCTTTCTTATTAGCAATATGATCTAAGAAACCTGGATCTTGATGAGTGAAACCATTATGGTCTTGTTGCCATACATGAGAACATAAAATGATATTTAAAGATGATATTTCTTCACGCCATGAAAGTTCATCGCATACCTTTAACCATTTTGCATGTTGAGCGACCATCGAGTCTACAATGCGTGCAAAGGCTTCGTAAGTTACAAAGAATCCATGACGTCCAGTTAATAAATAGCCTTCAAGCCATCCTTCACACATATGTTCGCTTAACATTGAATCCATGAAACGTCCATCAGGATTAAGCTTTTCATCATTTTCTAAAATTGGTTCTTCCCATACACGATCTGCAGCATCAAATGTGTAATTTAAACGGTTACTCATAGCTTCATCTGGTGAGAAGATACGGTAGTTACGTGCATCTTTATTTAGAATTAGAACATCTTTTAAATATTTACCAAGTTCTAACATATCAGATGCTTCATCTTGACCGTGTGATATAACAGGCACGGCATAGTCGTTGTAGTCAGGAAGAGCTAAATCTCTTAGCAATTTGCCACCATTAGCATTAGGATTAGCACCCATACGTTTATCACCAACAGGAGCTAATTCTTTAAGTTCAGGAATTAATTTGCCATCTTCAGTAAATAATTCTTCAGGATGATATGAATGTAACCATTCTTCCAAGATTTCTAAATGTTCGGGTTTGGTCATAGGTACTGGCACTTGATGAGCACGCCAGCTTCCTTCGACATTATGGCCATCAACTACCTTAGGTCCAGTCCAACCTTTAGGTGTTCTTAAAACAATCATTGGCCATTTAGGACGACTAGCATCATTATTTTCACGAGCATTCTTTTGAATAGCTAAGATTTCTTCAATTACTTTATCAAGAGTATTAGCCATTAATTTATGCATTGTCATTGGATCGTCACCTTCAACAAAATAAGGTTTCCATCCATATCCTTCCATGAGTTTAGTAAGCTCATCATGGTCAATACGTGAAAGGATAGTAGGGTTAGCAATCTTGTATCCATTTAAATGTAAGATTGGTAAAACAGCACCATCGGTAATTGGATTTAAGAATTTATTGGAGTGCCATGATGTAGCAAGAGGACCAGTTTCAGCTTCACCATCACCAACAACAACGGTTGCGATTAATGATGGGTTATCTAAAACAGCACCAAAACCATGGGCTAAAGAGTAACCTAGCTCACCACCCTCGTTTATAGAACCTGGGGTTTCAGGAGCGCAATGTGAAGGCATTCCACCAGGGAAAGAGAAACGCTTAAACATCTTTTGCATGCCTCTTTCATCTTCTGAAATATCGGGATAAATTTCTGAATAACTACCTTCAAGATAGGTATTAGCGATCATGAAATTTCCACCATGTCCTGGTCCTGATAGAAGAATCATGTTGAGGTCATAACGCTTAATTTCACGGTTTAAATGAACATAAACAAAGTTTTGCCCTGGAACTGTTCCCCAGTGGCCAACAATCTTCTTTTTAATCATTTCTGGTGTTAATTTCTTCTTAAGTAATGGATTATCTAGAAGATATAGCTGAGCGGCTGAAAGATAGTTGGCTGCTCTCCAATAAGCATCCATGCGTTTAAGTAATTCTTCGCTTACTGGACCTTTTTCAAGCATAGAATATTCACTCATAATATTACCCTCGCTTTTTTCTTATTTTACCATATTGTAAATAAGAGCTTCTAAAAAAGAAAAAGCCACTTATAATGTAGTGAACCCTATTATTTGGACACTTTATAACTAACTACGAATGTAAGGCTTGATATCTTGCTTGGCAAGGTGTTAGGCCTTTTAATTTTGTTTGTATTCTTTCGTTATTATAGTAATATATATACTCTTCCATTGATTTTTGTAATTGTTCAAGTGATACGAATTCATATTCATGTCCATAGAACATCTCATTCTTCATTTTTCCAAAGAAGTTTTCCATAACACAATTATCTAGACAATTGCCTTTTCTGGACATAGATTGAATGATTCCTTTTTCTTTGAGAGTTTTATGGTATTGCCTCATTTGATACTGCCAACCTTGATCTGAACAGAATATTAAACCTT
The DNA here is from genome assembly GCA_934699415.1 of uncultured Erysipelotrichaceae bacterium. Classification (GTDB taxonomy): domain Bacteria; phylum Bacillota_I; class Bacilli_A; order Erysipelotrichales; family Erysipelotrichaceae; genus RGIG5669. The sequence goes on along the minus strand of CAKUWO010000032.1, from coordinate 20 downwards.
TTAGGTTCTTATATTTATCA
>CAKUWO010000031.1 GCA_934699415.1 uncultured Erysipelotrichaceae bacterium | reverse complement strand
AAGCCCTGCAGAGTTTACACTCTCACAGGGCTTTAAGCTGTCTTTTTAAACCTGTCTACTTTTATTTGACAAGTCCATATTTAGTGCCTTTTAACATCCTTTACCGTCAAGGGAACAACTGTTGCCTTCAAGTTTAAAGATAATTTCTTTACCTTCTTTTAAAAGATATCCTTCCCAATCAAGTGTGATATCACCATTATCAAGTACTAAAGCAGGCAAGCCAATATCATGAATTTCTTTACAACGATCAAAAACTTTTAAATCATCTCTTAAAACTAGAAAAGTTTTTAAATTATAAAGCGAGTCTAAGACATCAATATCTTCATAAGGGATTTGGTAATAATCTAAGTTTTTCTTACAAGCAATACAATCAGGACAATTTTTATTACTATATATTTTAAGCATTTTTATTAACCTCTTTTCTATTCAATAAAGTGGATAAGCCAATGGATGCATAAGGTAATAATAAGAAATAATATTGATATAAATAGATAGCTTTAGTTTCCCAGAAAGAATGGAATAAGAAACCACCAAAGATAACTGTTGGTAATAAAAGTTTAATAAAGTCTCTTTCTTTATATAAAGATTTAATTAAATAGATAAATAAACCTAAAGTGATAAGATTCTGTCCGCCATCTAGATATTGTTTAAAAACATTATGAGCTTTACCAAATACTAAATCATAATTAAAACCTGTTAAACCTACTTTGGCGTATTGATTAAAGATTTCAAATTCTGGATTAGCCCATGATATCAACATCTTTTGACCATAAAAAGAAGGGATAAGATATGGGCGATCTTTAAATGCTTCTAAAACACCATCAATGAATTGCTCAGCTCTTAAAGCTGTAAATTCAGCAACATAATCATTTTCAGCATAATAGACTTCAAATTCATTAAAATAGCCACCAGGATTTTGCTCATCATAATTCAAACCATAAGCAATCCAACAAATCTTAGGCAAACGATTATCATAGCTAGTACCCGATATCTTCTCATATACCGAAATAATACCTTCAGTTGCATAAAAGAAAGAACCAAACATTAAGATAATAATGAGTAATAATATTGGTTTTCTTTTCTTAATCATTCTTACAAATAAGAAGATTGCTTCAGCAACCATGATAATGGCTGAATTATTCTTAATAAAGATTGAGATTGTAATGAATATAATAGCTAAGAATAGATTTAATTTCTTATCATCTTGATAATATTTAATAAAATAGTATAAAGACATATTACCTAAGCTATAAGACAAAACATTACCATAGACAAAGTAAGTATAAAAAATAAGTTGTGGTGATAAATAGAATAAGAATACTAAGATATTTTTAATCTCTTCATCATCTGTAAATGATTCAACAATCTTATATAAATAGATATAGCCAATAAGCATAAAGATGGTTGAAATTAATCTGAATACCGATTCCGCGTGCTGTCCAAATAACTTAACAAGTAATGCATCATATGTAAATAAACCGAAGTTATTAGGATAGGTATTCATATATGTACGATATGAAATAGGGCCGTAATCATGTTCCACAAAAGCTCTAGCACTTCGCATAACATTATAAGCATCATCTAAATCATATAAACCAGAAGGATTAGAAATATTCCAATATAAAGCTAAAATAAAAGCTAAAACCAAGAAAATAGCTAAATTCTTTTTACTATCAAATTGTTTCAAATAAGCTTTCTTCTTTAAGAAATATAAAATAGCTATTAATATAGTAACTAATACAAATGATATAATTGGAAAATAATTATAAGATGCAATATTGGTGAGCGGGTCGCGATAAGCACTAAAGAAAAAACTACTGATTGTAAATAAGATCAAAAATAAAGTAAAAGCTAATTGAACTACTTTAACTGAAAACTTTTCTAAACCCATAGCTCTCTCCTGTATATCGCTATCACTTTAGCACAAATAATGCCTTTTGAATTATAATTTAAAATTGTGAGGGTCTTATGAGTAAGAAAATAAATAAAAATCTAACCATTGATATCATCTTAATAATTCTTATCACAATTGTCTTTTCTTTTTCTTTCTTAAGAAATGATATCTATTTTCAATTAATCGATGGTGGTTATCATCTTAATCGTTTAGTTGGTATTAAAGATGCATTATTAGACCATCAATTATTACCTAAAATCTACCCTTATACTAATAATGGCTATGGCTATGCATCAGCTTTATTCTATTGCGATTTCTTTTTATATCCTTTCGCCCTTATTTATTATCTTGGATGTCCTTTACTTATAAGCTTTAAATTGATGTATATCTTCTATACTTTAATTGGCACAATTATTGCTTTTTATTGTTTTAAAAAGATATTTAAAGAAGAAAAATTATATCGTACTGTAGCTATCGTTTTCTTATTGGGTCAATATCGTTTCTTAGATGCTTATGTTCGCTTAGCCTTTGGTGAATATCTAGCTTTATGTTTCTTGCCTTTACTTTTATACGCTTTCTACAAAATATTAATTCTTAAAGAAGATAATTATCTGCTATTAGCTTTTTCCTTTGTGACCTTACTTTTTTCACATAACTTAAGTTTCGCTTTATATTGTTTTATTTATCTCATATTTATGATTATCTTTTTCTTTAATAATCATAAAGAAGCTAATCTCAAACTTTTAATAACCACCTTTAAAGCAGCATTAATCGCTATTCTTTTATCATTATGGTTTTTACTACCAATGGTGGAAGCTATGATTAGCCATAATTTATGGATTAAGAAATTAACTAGTATCTATTCTCTCAATAATAATATTGTCCCTCTAAAAGTGTTATTAGATCCTTTTATGACTTTAGATATTTGGACTAGTAATCCTACAGGCTACATCTTACTTCTTTTACCAATCTTCATCTTCTTTATTAAAGATGATTCTAAATATCTTAAATATTTAACTATCATCGGTTATATCGCTTTATTAGCATCTTTTAATATTATTCCAATGTATCTTATTAAACCTTTTAATGGTTTACAATTCGCTTTTAGATTCAATATTATTGCTTATCCATTCTTAGCTATCTCAGCATCTTATGTCGCTTATAAGTTACATCACCTATTGCCATATATCGCTATCATTTATACTTTGATAATAAGTATGCAGTTTAATTATCAATTAATAAATGCCAAAAGAATAAAAGACAATACGCCAAAAGAAGTAATCTTCAATTATAGTGATATTCTCAATAAAGACTATAACGAAAAAGAAATTATAGGTGCTGAATATCTACCAATTACTGAAATTAATGACTATTTAGAAGAAACAACCTTTATTAAAAGGGTTAATGATGACGGTAAATATGAAGATGTTATTTATGAATTTAATCGTTATTTCTTACATTTAGATTTTAATTATGATAGTGATGGTGATGAGTTATTAATGATGCCTTTAACTTACTATAAAGGTTATAAAGGCTATGCTTTAAAAGATGGTAATAAAATACCATTAGAAATTGTTGATATCCCCAATTATGAGAAAGTTGGTTTCTATACTCTTGATGGTGACTATGAGTATCATATCTATTACGGTGGAACTATTATTCAACATTTATCACTTATCATTAGCTTTTCAACATTATTAGTGATTGCCTTTAAACAACTAAAAGCTTTTAAATAAAATGAAGTTTTGATTCTGTATTATCTTCATAAAATTTTGCCCCGTTTTTCTGAAATTTATCTAATTAAGACGCTAATTAGCGTCTTTTATTGACAAATTCTCTAGATAGTATAATATAATAATTGTTCTATTTTGAACTAAGAGGAGATATTATGCTTTTCTGGGATAAACAAAATGTAGTACATTCTCTACATGAGCAATACTGTAAAGAAGTAAGGGAGAAATATTGTCTTACACAGATGCAATTTGATATCATCATGTTTCTTTATAGTTATCCACAATATGATACTGCTAGTGATATTGTGCGTATACGTCATCTTACAAAGTCACATGTTTCTTTAGCTTTAAGTAATCTTGAACTTAAACAATTAATCAAGATTGAATTTCAAAGAGGCAATCGCAAGAATCGTCATATCTCACTTACTCCTAAAGCTATGCCAATTGCAGCTTATGGAAAAGATATGCAAGAAAGATTTTTTAAAGCCTTATTTGAAGGATTTAGCACTTCGGATATAGAACAGTGTCGCAATTTATTTGATCGTATTTGCAATAATGCAAATGTGCATTTAAAGGAGGATAAATAGTTTTATATGTTATTTAAAATTCTCATCTGTTTCTTAGCAGGAGCAGGAGCAGGTATTGGCACTGGATTTGCTGGTATGAGTGCTGCTGCTGTTATTGGTCCTTTACTTACAACTTTCTTAAATATCGAACCATATCAAGCAATTGGTATTGGTTTAGCAAGCGATGTTTTAGCTAGCGCTGGAAGTGCTTATACCTATTATAAGAATGGCAATCTTGATATTAAAAACAGTATTCCTTTATTAATATCAGTTTTATTAATGACTGTATGCGGCTCTTATGTAGCTAGCTTTTTACCAGCTAGTACCATGAGTGGCTCAATGCAATTCATGATGATTATTTTAGGATTACGTTTTATTTTAAAACCGGTTACTCCATCAAAAGAGAATGCTACCTCTTTATCTGCAAAAGAAAGAATTAAGAAAGCTATACTCGGCGGATCACTTGTAGGCTTTATTTGTGGCTTTGTTGGAGCTGGTGGTGGCATGATGTTGCTATTTGTGCTTACTTCTCTTTTGAAATACGAAATGCATATGGCAGTAGGTACTAGTGTCTTCATCATGGCTTTCACCGCTCTAACAGGTAGTATTTCTCATTTTATGATTGGTGGAAATATTGCAATTGATGTCTTGCTTTTATGTGTTTTATTTACATTCATCTGGGCAAGAATTGCATCTGTTATTGCCAATAAATCCGATAGTTTAACACTTAATAGAATTGTTGGTATTGTCTTAATCGTGACCAGTATTGCGATTCTTGCTGCTAACTATCTTTTATAGTTAAGGAGGGGTTTTATATGGAACTTTTCAAACAGCTACGTACAATTTCTATTGCTAATGCTGTAATCACCATTCTATCAGGCTTACTTTTATGCCTATGGCCTGAAAATGCCAATAGCCTGATCGTTACACTCATCTGTATATTTATTATCTTCAATGGCATTATCAATCTATTAGAATTCTTATTGGAGCTTAGATACCATAGTTTAAATAAGGGTGGCTTATTAATAGCTGTCTTAAAGATTTTATTTGGTATTTATTTATTTACCCATAAGAATGTTTTAAGTGCTTTCTTAGGCATATTCTTTAGTATCTACATCGTTATGGAAGGATGTAATGGTATTGAAGAAGCTTACCGTTTATTCCGTTATAAAGTTAGAGGTTCATTGATTTCTTTAATCCTATCAATCATTATTATGGTATCTGGCATTGTATTCTTGTTTAATCCTTTATCAGCTGCTGAAACAATGATGGTTTATATTGGTATTACTTTAGTTATCGATGGTATTAGTCGTATTATTTCTATCTTTGCAGTTCAAAAAGCAGGAAAAGAAGTTTGGGATATTTTATACAATCCTGAACACGATGCGATTGATGCAGACTATCGTGAGTTATAAATAGAATCTTTTAAATTATACGTAGTCAAAAGAGTTGGTTATTCCAGCTCTTTTTTAAATAATCAGAAAATCACTACTTTGTTACGTGTGTAATTATTAAACTTGTTATAACCTTGAAAAAATACACACTTAGTTTTAATAATTCATAAGTTTTATAACAAGATGGAAGATGGGTTTGGCATTAGAAGTGATAAAAAATAATATTGAAGGTCAAGAATTTATGGTAATTGAAAATACACAAAGCAATCAATATAAGCTGTTTATTTTTATGTTTTTGATATGGCTTAAAATTTCATGAAATTTTTTTAATTATGAAAGTATATCTACATCATTTAATAACCAAAATAAAATAGAGCTATTAAACCTCTACCTAAAGTTCAAATTAATCTCACGAGTAAGTTTTACTATAAATTCATTATTATTCTAGGATTTTTTGTTAAACAAAATTTATGTATAATATTATTGTGAAAAGCTTTTAAAGGCTTAGGGCTGGTCGAAAGACCCGGGCCCACATTAAGGCGGGTAAGACACTCGCCATTTATTTTATGAAATTCGAGAACATGAAAAAGTTAAGCGTTTAAATAATAACCTCCCCCTAATAATCAAAAAACATTAAATAAAACGCGGTTATAAAAAGTGAGCATTTTTAGACAATAATAATTTCTATGATGATGCGATTATAAAGATTAAATAGCATAATCTAATAAAGAAATATTTCTATAATAAAATGTTAGAATGTTATCTTGATAAGAACTTTTATTATACTTATTTAGGGGAATGGTTAATATGATAAAAAGGTTGTTAAATACATTACTAATCTTAATGATCTCTTCTTTAATAGGTTTTGCATTATTGACGGCGTCATTTTGTTTGCCTAATAGCTCAATTCAAAGTAACGCCAAAATATCATCAACAATATTGACACATGAAGGTTTGTATCCAGAAAAAGTAGAAAGAATAAAAGCTACAGTAATGGATAATTTTACCGATGCGTTAATGATAAATAGTGCATCATTTGATTATGGAGATTATACAGCTTTTGATAAGGCAGCTTTGATAAATCGTTTTCAAGTTGATTGGAGTGATAATCAAATAGTTCATCTTTATGAACATTATAACGACGAGGAAGCTATATGTAATATAAAATCATATAGCAGATATTGGCATGGCTATATAACCCTATTGAGACCTCTTTTGATGATTTGTAATTACTCATGGATTCGCTTTTTTCAATTTATATTACATATAGTTTTATTGTTTATATTTATTATTTTGTTGAAAGACAAAACGGGAATTTTAAATGTATTTAATTTCACTGCATTATATTTGATTTTCGCATGTTTTGTATTGCCTTATTCTTTACAACTCTCACAGGTATTTAATATAGCTCTATTTTTTGGAAGTATACTTTTATATAAGTATGATTATCTTAAAAAGAAGAACTTATTAGATTATTTATTCTTAATTAGCGGGATTCTAACTTCATATTTTGATTTATTAACATATCCTATTGCGATACTTGGATTTAATCTTCTTATCATTACCTTTTTAGATAAAGATGCTAAACCATTGACGATTCTTAAAAACATTTTTATGTGGTTTATCGGATATGGTGGTATGTGGTTTATGAAGTGGGTATTAGCTTCATTTGTATTGAAACAAAATATGTTTATAGATGCATATAAGGCAAATTGTATTCAGAACAAGCAATGTTACTAATGACACGAAAGTAACTTTATATGATACATTCTTAGCTAATTTAGATTACATCAATAATAAGATTACATTCTTATTATTAATATTAACAATCATTACTAATTTCATTTATGTATTTAAAAATAAAGAATTTAGATTTAATGTCTCTAAGGCACTTAACATGATAATCATAATTCTATTGCCTTTAATTTGGTATTTCGTGCTTAGACAACATTCTTTTACTCATTCTTTTTTAGAATTTAGAACTCTTATGCCAATAGTATGGTGTCTTTTGTCTATACCGAGTTATTTCTCAAAAGAAGCATAAAGAGCCAGGATATCAAAACATAATAGTATTAAACTGGTTATAAAAAGATAAGATATTTAGATATATTGCATTGCCAGTGGCAATGCAATTTTATATAAAAACACCCGTATTAACGGGTGCTATTAGCCTTAGTTAAATGATATACCTTGTAATAGAAATCATTCGCAAAGCGTGACTCATGAACCAGTTCGATACGATATCCTTTATTTCTAGCCATCATTAAGAAATCGGTATCCATCTTAGCTGACCAAAATAGCCAAATATCATCAACATTTTTTCTAAGTGCTACTGTTGCATCTTTAGTTCTTATATGTTCATTTAAAGGATAATAATAATCAAGTAAAGTCCAATCCAAATGAGAGTCATTGGTATAAATAACAGCTCTTTCATCTGGCTTAACAACTTCTAAAAATTCTTTAGTTTGTAAATTTAAATCAATTTCACTCCAAACCATATTTTGATAATAAGGAACTTGATCAAAGATTAATAGGAAGACCAGAGCAAAACCTACAAGCCTACGATATGGTAGTCTACTTGTGCCAAAGCCCATTAAAAGATAAGCAAGAGGAGCTACAGGATAAAGATATCTAGTTAAGAAGAGTGGTCTTAATAATTTAGATACACTAATACCAACACACATTGTTCCAAATAGTGATAATAAACCAATTAAAATCCATTCTATATCTAAATCCATTTTGCCTTTCTTGATTGAAAGATTAAAGAATAGACCTCTTTCATTTCTTTCTTCTCTTTGAATATTAATGGTTTTAGATTCATGAAATAAGAAACAAATAAGAATGATAAAGAAGATATTAATGCGTGTATCATTATCGAAAAGAAACATATAACAGCTACGGTATGTAGGAATGGCATCACTCCACCAACCAGCACTAGTGCGTTTAAAAGACGATAATAAAACTAAAAACCATGGGGCATATCCTATTAATGAAAATAGACATAATTTAATTGTTTTCTTAATATAACGATGGTCTAAGAAACAATGAATAATTAAGCCTAGATATAATAAGGCAACTGAAACAAAAGAATAATAATGAGTATAAGATGCAAGAACAGCAAATATTCCAAGCAAGTACCAATATTTATCTTTATTATCATGTAAGATTTCATATAAAGATAAATATGCACATAAAACAAATAATGCTGCTAAAGAATACATTCTTGCTTCAACATTATATATAAGGGCATTATTACTAATAGATGCAAAACCAACTAAGATCGATGCTGTTGTAATACCAAATCTTTTTTTAACCCAAGTAGCAGATATAACAACAATGGCAGCATATGGTAAGAAACCACTTAAATGATAAGTTATGCCATGATTACCAAAGACTTTATATAAGGCTTGTAAAAACATGTAATAAAGTGGTGGATGAACATCATCAGCTGTCGCTTTAATCATTTCGCTTAAACTCATCTTAGCAAGTCTAATGCTGAAACCCTCATCTCCCCAGAAAGCATTATCAAATATTCTAATAAAATTCATTAAGAAAAGAATTGTTGCAAAGATATAAAATAATCGCTCCCAATTTACTTTCTTTTTCTTAAGATCTTCAAGCGAATAAATAGTTATTTTATCTTCAAAGAAGGGAGAGAGGATAGCTAAGCTATAAGTAAATAATAAATAAGCATAAGTATATAAATAATAGAAGTTAGGATCATTTAAATTAAATAAATGCCAACATAAAAAAGATACAATAGTACTAATACCATTCACAAATAAGAAAGCATTAAGATACTTCTTTATAAATGATTGAAAAATATCTTTTTTAATTCTATTACGTATTAAAACTAACAATAATGGGGCTAGGAAGATAGATATGATAACTTTCATGGTTCTCCTTTATATCCTGTCTAATATATCAATATATAGCCCTTTTTGGCAAACAAAAAAGCGAGATAAACTCGCTTTAAGTAGTTTTATTTAACGAGATCTTTTAATGTTTTAGATGCCTTGAATGAAGGAACCTTAGATGCAGCGATAGCGATTGTTTCGCCAGTCTGTGGGTTACGTCCTTCTCTTGCTGCTCTTTCTTTTACTTCAAATTTACCAAATCCAGCAAGTTCAACATTTCCACCATCTTTAAGTGTTGATGAAATTTCTTCAAGTAAGAAGTTAACTACTTCCGTAGCATCTTTTTTAGTGAGATCTTTTGCTTCTGCTAATTTTTCAGCTAAGTCTTTTTTTGTCAATACAGTTACCATAATGAATCTTTCCTCCTTATATTGAACATTACAAGTATAACAAGATTTGAGGCTTTGTGTTCACTTTTTAGTAACAAGCGATATTAGAATCAGTACGTGATTCTGTACCACCATATAAAACCCCATTTTCATCACGTATAATAATCTGTCCACGACCAAATGAGACACCATTTAAAGCAAAACTAATGTCATGTCCTTTAGCTGCTAACGCATTAGCAATATTAGTATCAAAGCTAGGCTCTACAGTGATAGTTTTATCTTTCATCCATTGCCATCTTGGAGCATCAAGAGCCATTTGCGGATTAAGTTTATAATCAACAAGATTCATAACCACTTGAACATGACCTTGTGGCTGCATATAACCACCCATTACTCCAAATGGACCTACTGCTTTACCATCTTTAGATAAGAATCCTGGAATGATGGTATGATAGCTCTTTTTATGTGGTGCAAGACAATTGGCATCATTTTCATTAAGTGAGAAATCAGCACCTCTGTTTTGTAATGAAACACCATAGCCTTCTACTACAATACCTGAGCCAAAGCCCATATAGTTACTCTGGATATAAGAAACCATATTTCCTTCGCCATCTGCAGTGCAAAGATAAACCGTACCAGATTTTGCAGGATCTCCAAAACATGGAAGGGCAGCATTATCATCAATTTCTTTTGCACGCATAGCACCATATTCTGGCTTTAATAAATCATGATAATCAATCTTCATATCCCTAGGATCTGTTACATAGTGTTTAGCATCCGCAAAAGCAATCTTAATGGCTTCAAGCTGCTTGTGGAATGACTCAGTATCACGATGAGTGAATTCAAATTCCTTTAAGATATTTAAAGCCATTAAAGCGACAATACCCTGTCCATTAGGCGGAATTTCTGAAACTGTATAACCATGATAATCAACTGAGATTGGTTCTACCCATTCTGATTTATAAGAAGCTAAATCTTCTAATGAGAAATAGCCACCATCTCTTTGTGATTGCTCAACAAGCTTTTTAGCGATTTCACCAGAATAGAAAGCTTCACCATTTGTTTCAGCAATTAATTTCAAGGTTTTCGCATGGTTTTCAAGTTTCACAATATCCCCGAAATGATAAGATTCGCCATCTTTAGTGAAGGTTTTAAACCATTCATCATATTCTGGTTTACCATCAAATAATTCATGGAACTTAGTTGTGGATCTTTCCCACATCTTACCAAGCATTGGTCCTGCTGGATATCCTTCTGAAGCTAAACGGATAGCTGGAGCTAAATCTTCTTTCAATGATAATTTGCCAAATCTTTCAACTAAAGTTGGCCAAGATTTAACAGCTCCTGGGACCATTACTGGTGTCCAGCCATAAATTGGCATTTTACCATCTTCACTTTTCTCTAAAACGGCCTTTAAAGAAATGTTTTTTGGCGAATAGCCTGAAGAATTAAGACCATATAATTTATCTTTAACCCAAACAAGGGCGAAAGAGTCACTTCCTAAACCATTGGCAGTAGGCTCAGTAACAGTAAGTGCTGCAGCTGTTGCGACAGCCGCATCAATCGCATTACCGCCTTTTTGTAAGACCTCGAGCCCTGCACTTGCTGCTAAATTAGAGCCGGTGCAAACCATGCCATTTTTGGCAGTAACCGTATAACGATTAGATGCATAAGGTTGAAACATACCATCAAATTTCATCTTAGCCCTCCTTTTCGTCATATAAGTGGCAAGCCACAAAATGACCTTTCTCTTTTTCAATAACAGCTGGTTTTTCTTTCTTACAAATTTCCATACATTTTGGACAGCGTGTATGGAATGGGCATCCTTTAGGTGGATTAATAGGGGATGGAACTTCACCTTCAAGGATCTTAGTTTCAGCACGAGCCTTTTCAACATCAATATGTGGAACAGCTGCTAATAATGAAGAAGTATATGGATGTAAAGGATTTTTAAATAAATCTTTCGCATCTGCAAGCTCACATACATTACCTAAATACATTACAAGTACACGATCACAGAAGTGTTTAACTACGCCTAAATCATGGGTAATGAATAAGTAGGTGAGATTCTTTTCTTTTCTTAACTTCTCAAGTAATTGTAAAATTTGTGCCTGAACTGATACATCAAGTGCAGATACCGCTTCATCAAGTACTACTACTGATGGATCTAAAGCAATTGCACGGGCAATACCAGCACGTTGTTTCATACCACCAGATAATGAATGCGGATAAACATAATAATGTTCCGGTTTTAAATCAACATCATGGAGTAAAGAAAGGGTCTTCTCTTTACGCATAGCTGGTGTGAGATTAGTATGAAGAGCAAAAGGTTCTTCAATTGCTTTACCAATTGTTTGTCTTGGATCCATAGAAGCTGCAGGATCTTGGAAAACCATCTGCATATCAGGGCGAATATCACGCAATTCTTTTTTAGTTAACTTTGAAAGGTTGATACCTGTTTCATAGTTTTTATCTAATTTTTCCTGATATTTAGGATCTAAAGCTCTTTCGGTAATTGGTAAGATATCTTTACCATGGTATTTATCGAATGCTTCTTGTTTAAGAGCGCTTTCTTTGTCTTTATGCTTATTAACTTTAGCTAAGACTTTGTTCATTTCCTCTTCAAGTTCTTTTTCTTGAGCTAAAAGATCTTCTTCTTTAAGATTTTTAACCTTTTCTTTTGTCTCCAAGAGGTCACGTAGACGTAATTCTCTTTCTTCGCTAAGTTCTTTCAAACCTTTTAAGAACTCAATTTCTCGATCCGCATTTCTTTTAGCATCAATTAAGAAAGATACTTCATCTTTCTTAATCTTTGCTTTATTAAATTCTTCAATAGCTTCATGAGCTTTTTGAGTTTCTTCTTGTGCTAATAAAAATAATTCACATACTTTGTCTAAATCACGGCAAAGGATTAAAGAACCTACAGTACGTGAGCCTTCTCTTAATTGACGACTTGCATCCTTCTTTAATTCTTTAGAATCAAATTCAAGTTTGGCGATTTCTCTTTCGATTGAATCGTATTTCTTAGCATCTTTACTTGAGTGATCTGGATCATATTGAGCTAATGATTTACGTAAAGTATCAATCTTTTGGTCAATATTCTGTGATTTTTTATATAATTCGCTAGCTTTTTCTTGTTTCTTCTCTAAATCTTTGATATTTACGCTGATATATTTAGGATTAATTTCCTGAATCGATTTGCCATAGTAAGTACATGAGCCTGATGTCTGCTCGTATAATTGTAAAATAGTACGACCAAGTGTTGATTTACCACAACCTGATTCGCCTACAATACCAAACTTTTCAC
>CAKUWO010000030.1 GCA_934699415.1 uncultured Erysipelotrichaceae bacterium | reverse complement strand
ACTTTCCACTCTTGATGACATCTAAAACCTCGCTTTTATTTAATGTATATTGTAACTTTCGTGCTTTATCTAAAATAATTCTAAATTCTTTACCAGGCTTATAACCTAAAGCTAATAAATCATTTCCTGAGACAAAATCTTGTTTTAAGAAGTTATGATATTCATCTATTTGGTTTAAGCCATATCTTTCTTCATAAAAAGATGCAAAATCATCAGGATATTTAACTTCTTCATATAAATCAAATAAGTTAGAAGTCTTATTAGAAGCTAATTTAGCCCATTTTAAGGCTTCTTTTTGAAATTCTTTACTAGAATTACATTTATTTAGAAATGATGTTCTATCTTCTTCTTTAATAGCTAATAAAAGATTTGTCACTAGATATAAATAGGGATTTTGATATTTAGTTTTATTTATAACTTTATCATCAATAAAATAAGGGATATCTTTTAATTCATAAAAGAGCTCATGATGATTCATTTCTTTTAAAGCTTCAAAAAAGAACGATGGTTTATTAGTATTTAAAGCTTTCTTGAATTCCTCTTGAATTCTTTCGATACTTAAATCAGCTAATGATGTATTACTAGCTATCTTTATTGTTTCTTCAGCAATTGTAAAATCAAGCTGAGCTTTAAAACGACAAGCTCTTAATACTCTTAAAGGGTCTTCACCAAAATGTTTGCTTGATACATGACGTAATATTTTATGTTTGATATCATCATAGCCATTAAAATAATCAAATATTTCACCGCTTAAGACATCTTGCATCAAAGCATTGCAAGTGAAATCTCTTCTTGAAGCTGCATCTTTTTTAGCCATAAAAGGATCACTTATTACTTCAAATCCTTTATGACCATTAGCTACTTTAATATCTTTACGAGGCATAGCGATATCAAGATCATATTTTTCTAAAGTAAAAATTGAAAATGTTTTACCTACACTTTTAAAGTTGGCAAAAGATAATAATAATTCTTCTAATTTATCTTTGGTAAGACCATAAACTTCAATATCATAGTCATGAAAATCCTTTCCCATGATTTTATCTCTAACCATACCACCGACAAAATAAGCTCTGCCCCCGAGCTTTTCAATTTCTTCAGCTATTTCAAAAACTATCTTTTCTTTTTCATTCACAGCTTTATTATACTTCAAACTGCATATATAATAGATAGGTCAGGGAGGATTAAAGATGAAAGAAGAAAAGTCTTGTGGTGCTGTTATTTTACGACATAACGATGAAAACGACTACGATGTCTTACTTGTAAAACATACTGCTGGTCACTGGGGTTTCCCTAAGGGACATGTTGAAGGGAATGAGACTGAAGAAGAAACAGCCATTCGCGAAGTGAAAGAAGAAACAGGTTATGACTGTACTATTGATAATTCATTCCGTGAAACATCTTCTTATCTTCCAAAACCAGGTGTCCATAAACAAGTAGTTTACTTTGTGGGCAAAATTATTGGTGGTGAAATGAGTAATGATGAGAGCGAAGGTATTGAAAGAGTTGCTTGGTTATTATACTCTGAGGCCTTAGCTTTATTAGCTTATCAAAGTGATGTTAATATCTTACGCGGTGTAAGAAAATATTTACAACAATATGAGACAGAAGAATAACTTCTGCCTTTTTATTTAATATAAAAATAAAATTATAGTTTAGTTTTAAAAAACCACATAATATGTGGTTATTGTAATTTCTTATATGCTTCAATGAATAAATTAAGTAATTCTTCTTTTTGTGTAGTAGTAAGATCTAAAGAATCATCAATTGTGGAGGTATGTGTATAAACAATTTGGCCGTCTTTCACAAAGACAAAGTAAGGCATATAAAGCTTATCAAAACCCTCTTCTTCTAAATAAGGCTTAAAGATTTCAAATAAAGTCTTATATGTTTCATTATCACTTACTCTTTCTTCTCTTGAAACATCAACATAATATGTTTTGATATCTTCAAATTGTTTAGAAGCTTCTACAAGCATCGGTTTAGCTTCTTTACAATATGGACAATCATCAAAGGAATAGAATAAAACAGCTGTGCCTTTTAATAGTTCGATACTATCTTTAAAGCTTACAATATCAAAACTAAGATTATCTTTAACTCCTTCACTTTTTTCGCTAGTGCAAGGCTCATTGAAGGAACATGCCCCTTGTTGCTTTGAATCGACTGTATTGGAACATGATGATAATAAAAGAAGCATAATCAATAATAATTTCTTCATTCTTTAGCCTCCTCTTCTTCTCAAAGTTTAACACAAGAATCTAAAAATAAATGTGAAATGAAATAGATAAATTGCCAAATCTTTTTAGGATTTATCAATAACTTAACAATAATGAAGGTGAAAGGAGAAAATAATAAATTGTTGAAAACGATGTTTAAAAGATAAAAGATAAGCAATACATAAGCGATAAATGAAGCTTATTATGCAATTTAAAATTTATTCACATTTTATCCACAAATGCGATAACTACGCGTCTTTAGCACATTACTTTTGATAGTTATCCACATCTTTTAACATTGAAATATTTAAAAAGTCTTATTTTGGCAATAAATTGGGATTTTTAATTCATATTTAGTGATAAAGTGAAGTTAACGGAGGAAGAATATATGAACAATGATGAAAATTACAAACTAAGTGATGAATTTTTGGCACAAAATATGCAAAAGATGATTCGCTCTTCCTATGATGAAATAGAAGAATTCTTAATGAACAAACCAGCTTTAAGCACTGCAATTGCTTTAATGCAATGGCTAAAGGCATTAGAGAGAAGTGATCCTAAAATGTATGATTTAGCCGAAGAAATCTTTTTAGCAATTGATGCTAGATTCTTGCACTAAATAAAATGTCCCCAGTATATACTGGAGACATTTTATTTAGTAAATTCTTTAAAAGAATGTTTACGATAATAGTACACCATAACAATAGCACATAATACCCAACCAACAGGATAAGCAAAGGAAATAGGGATTACTGAATCCCAAATTTTCGAACATACAAAAAGATAAATCTGACGGAATACCACATAGCTCATAATCATGATGAATGTTGGAGCTTTCGCATTACCAGCACCTCTTAAAGCACCAGCATAAACTTGTGTAAAAACATTAACAACACAAATCGGTGTCATAACACGCATAAATAAAGTACCAAAAGCTACTACTTCCTCTTTGTTATTGAAGAATGATACTGTTTCTGGAGCATATATAACAAGAGGTATCGCAAAGAAAATTGTTACCGCAAGTGATAAATATAAAGAGACCTTAACACCTTCACTTGCACGTTTAGCATCATTATTACCTAAATTTTGGCCAACAAAAGTTGTTGCGCTTAGCGCCACTGACTGCATTGGTAACCATAATAATTGGTCTATCTTAGAATAAGCTGTCCAACCACTCATACAATCAGCACCAAAGTGATTAACATAACCCTGAACAAAGATATTAGAGAAACCGGTAACAGCCATCTGTAAACCAGTAGGAGTACCAATACGAATAATCTTTTTAAGTAAATCTTTATCAAGCTTAAATTGATTCCATCTTAATTTAACAACACTATCTGTTTTAAATAATTCAATAATAACTAAAGCAGTAGAAATAAATTGTGAGATTATTGTGGAATAAGCAACACCATCTACTCCCATATTAAAGTTAAGGACAAATACCAAGTCTAAGACAACATTTAAAAAGGCTGCTACAACTAAGTAATAGAAAGGTCTTTGTGAATCACCTACTGCTCTTAAAATAGCAGCTCCCATATTATAAAAAAGAAGTCCTGAAACACCTGCAAAATAGATTGAAAGATAAGAAATTGATTCTGGTACAACATCAGATGGAGTATTCATTAAAGATACAAAGAAAGGTGTTAAGCCAACCCCAAAAAGAGTAAAGATAATTGATAGGATAAGGGTCGCAATCATCGATGTATGAACCGCTCTACTTACACCATCATAATCACTTGCTCCATAACGTTGTGAAATAATAACACTTGCACCTGTTGAAAAGCCAGTAAATAAACCAATAATCATATTGATAACCGGTCCTACCGAACCAACAGCTGAGAAAGCTAAATTGCCAACGAAATTGCCAACAACCCAAGTATCTACCATATTGTAGAATTGTTGAAAAAGGCTTCCTAAAAGTAAAGGTATCGCAAAGGCAATAACACAGGTAGAAATTTTGCCTTGTGTCATATCTATTTCATGTTTATTTTTCATGCTTTCTATGTTACGCCGAATAGGTGTAAAATTAAAGTATGAAAAAATTCTTACGTTATTTTAGTTTAGCTTTAGCTTTATTTGGAATAACACTTATTCTTATCGCTTATTTCTCCAATTTAACTTTTATTTCTTTATTAAAAACTTTAATCGTTACATCTAAAGCTGAGATTGGTGTTAAACAAGCTCTTATTGGTCTATTACTAATCATATTAGCCTTTATTATCCTAATTATTAGTTTTAGAGTTAGTGAAAAGAAAGCTAAACAAGAAGAGGATGTCAAATGACATCCTCTTTCTTTTAGTCTAATAAGTGTTCATGACTCTTTTGGAATTCAAATACTTCATTAGGTGAATGTGGAATACCTGCTCTACCACCTATTTCAAGACAGTTCATAGCCGCTGCAGCGCTTGCAAAATCAATGGCTTTATCAATTGGATATTTATTTAAATAAGCATATAAGAAAGCCGCATGATAGGTATCACCAGCACCAGTTGTATCTTTAGCTTTAATCTTATAAGCCGGATAATAGCTAAGTTGTCCATCTTTAAAATATGCAGTACCTTTTTCACCTAAAGTAGTAATCAATACTTCCGGTGCGAAGATGCGATCTAATAAAGTTAATGCTTCAAATAGATTTTCGCGTCCTGTTAAATGGAAAGGATACTTTTCAGCTGTAACTAAAATATCAGCCTTTTTAGCTATCTCAATATTTAAACGATGATCATCACCTAAAGATGAGCCATCAAGTGATACTTTCACATGATATTTATGAGCAATATCGGCAGCTCTAATACCATCAATTGATTTTGTGTTATCAAGATGTAAGATTTTCGCATTAGCGATATAATCTTCTTCTTTTTCCCCAAAAACCATATCTTCAAACTTGCCATGATATGAAGTAAAAGTACGACTTTGATTTTTATTATTGATTAGGACATTAGTAAAATGAGTGCTAACGCCCTCTTCAATTCTTACACAAGACATATCAACACCTTCATTAAGTGCACTTTGGTAAAGCTTTTTACCTACATCATCATCACCAAGTGGTGACATATAACCTGCTTTTACGCCAAGTCTTGATAAAGCGACCATGCTTTGACATGCACTACCGCCAGGTTGTTCTTGATAATCAAGAATATGTTTTGAACCATTTTCAGTAGGAAAATCTTCTAAAACACATAAACGATCGATACAGCAGTGTCCAACTGCTACTACATCACAGTATTGATTCATGGTCCATCCTCTTTCCATTACTATATAATTATATAGGAGGTTTGCCTATGTTTTCGATTAAAATAAGAATCCCTGAAACATTAGAAGGAGAATTAAACGGACGTTTATTATTTATCGTTGATAAACCATCTAAGAAAAAAGAAGGTGATTTATATCAACGTATTTCTTTAAATGATGGCTGTCCATTCTTTGGTGCTACTTTCTATGGCTTAGAAGCTGGTGATGAAATTGATTTATTGGACCAAAAGGAGCATATCCTTGGTTGGCCATTTAAATTTGATGAAATACCTCATAAGAAACTAGAAGTTCAAGCTTTTTTTATTCGTTATACCAAATACGAAAGAAAAGATGGTCATATCTTATATGGTATGGAGGACCATGGAGGTGGTGGGGATTTTAAAGAAAATCCTTATAACCTTTATAGTGATGTTTTAACTGTCAATTATGGTAAACAAAGTATTGATTTAACTTTAAACCACGAAATACCTTTAGCTTATGAATTAAAGGATGGTATGGTTACCCAGCAAGGTAACTATTCTGATTTAGATAATATTAAATATGTAAAGATTCATTCTAAATTATTATCTGATTTCTGGAATCATGATATCTGTTTTGGGGCTAATATCTTATTACCACGCAATTATGACAACAATAAGAAATATCCTATTGTTTATTGGCAAGGACATTGGCCAAAAGATCGTGTACCTTTAAGATATGGCCATGATGAGTATAGTGATTTAGAATTTACTGAATTCTGGGATAATGAAGCACCAGAGATGATTTTAGTTAATTTCCGTGATGCGAATATCTTCTACGATGATTCATATCATGTCAACTCAGCTAACCTTGGTCCATATGGTGATGCCCTTATTAATGAAGCTATTCCATATATCGAAGAAATGTTTAATGGTTATAAAGAAAGTGGTGCTCGTGCCTTAGCTGGTGGTTCTACTGGCGGTTGGGAATCAATGGCTTTACAGCTTTTCTATCCTAAATTCTTTGGTGGAGCTTGGCCATTCTGCCCTGATGGTATGGATTTCCATGACTTCCAATTAATAGATCTCTATAATGATGAAAATGCTTATTATTTGACCCATGAATGGTGCAAAGTAGAACGTCCTGCATATCGTGATACCAGAGGCAATGTTATCTGGACTGTTAAGGATGAAAATGATTATGAATTAGCTATTGGTGGGGATAAAGCTCATGGTCAAGGCCAATGGGGTATTTGGGAAGCTGTTTATTCACCAGTAGGTGATGATGGTTATCCAATGAATGTTTTTGATCCATTTACTGGTAAGATTAATCGTAAAGTAGTTAAATATTGGCATGATAATTATGATTTAAATGTTTATCTTAAGAAGCATCATAAAGAAATTATGAAAGATCTTAAGGGAAAGATTCATTTAAGAGGTGGTGATATGGATAATTTCTACCTCAATCTCTCTCAATGGGATATTACTAAGACTTTAGAAAAATATCACTATGATGGTTATTCTGTTACTTTTAAAGAAGGCGGGCATTCATCGCATATTGCATCTAAAGATTTAATCTTAGAAATTGCTGAACACTTTAAGAAACAAGGATATTAAAAGCGTTAAGCTAGCTCTTAACGCTTTTTCTTTAACTATAAATTATTTTCTCTTTTGATATTCCAATACTTCTTTTCTTATAACATCACTTAATAGTAATAAAGATAAAGTATTAGGAATAATCATCAAGGCATTAAAGATATCTGTTACTTCCCAAGCCATACTAGCAGTTGATATGCATCCTACAAAAACAATTGTGGCGTATAAGAAACGATAGGCTTTAATCGCTTTTTTAGAATCACTTAGATATTCTAAAGCTTTTTCACCATGAAATTCCCAACTTACAATTGTTGAGAAAGCGAATAAGATAATCGCAAAAGCGACAAATGCTGCTCCAAATGAGCCATATGATGAAGAGAAAGCATATCTTACTAAATCAACGCCTTCAATTTCTTTATCAAGACCAGAAGAATAAGCTAATGCACCACTTGTTAGAATCGCAAAAGCTGTTGCTGAACATACGACAAAAGTATCCCAAAAAACACTAGTTTCAAAATTATAGCCAACCTGTACAGGATTATCGCCAACCGATGCTGCAGCGCCAATAGCCGAAGAACCCATACCAGCCTCATTAGAGAAACAACCGCGAGCTAAGCCATTACTAAGAGCTCTGCTAAAAGAATAAACAAAACTACCTGTTAAACCGCCACTTATCGCTTTAAAAGAAAAAGCTAAAGTAAAGATATCTTTTAAAACAAGAGGAATATTCTGGTAATTACTAACTACAATACCAAGAGATCCTAAAAAATAAATAATAGCCATAATAGGTACAATAACCATTGATACTCTAGATATACCCTTAATGCCATAAGAGATAATAACAAAGCTTAAAACAGCTAAAATAATACCTACAAGAACATTGCTAGATGGTCCATCAAAGAAAGTATCAGTAGCTATACAAATTGAATTACCTTGCGTTAAAGCTCCAACACCTAAAGTCGCTAACATCGTAAATATCGCAAAAGACATAGCCATAACTTTGCCACATCTTTTACCTTTATCACCATATTTTTCTTTTAAGCCCAATTCCATGGTAAGCATTGGGCCACCAAGCTTTTCATTCTTATCATTAGTAATACGATATTTAAATGCCAACATACATTCGGCAAATTTAGTAGTTAAACCAAGAGCTGCTGATAACCACATCCAAACAATTGCCCCTGGTCCACCAACTAGAAGCGCTGAGGCAACACCAGCAATATTACCAGTACCAATAGTAGCTGCAAGTTCAGCACATAATGAGGCAAAAGGTGAAATATCACCATCTCCTTGTTCATTTAAGGATTCTTTACTGAAGAATGATTTGAGAGCCTTTGGAAGATTAACAAAACATAAAAAGTTGGTTTTGATACTTAAATATAGCCCAGTACCAAGTAATAGAAGAAGCATTACTGGTCCCCATAAAAATTCTCTTAATGTTGTAACAATAGTTTGCATCAAGTGACCTCTTAAAAACGTATTTATATCATACCATCCATTAGCAATAAGTTTCATAAACACTTATAATTTTTATGAGGACACAAAGATGATTATTGAAGCTAATGATGAAATTAAAAGATATTTAAAACGCTTAAAAGCTAATCTAAAAGCTAACTATCAAAACGATTATTTAGATGGTTATATTACTCCTAATAAAGAAAAAGAAGCTAAAAGAGAATTAATGTTAGCGGGACAGCAAGAATTCTTAGATAAAAAGGCGCCTTCTTTGTTTATTAATAGTAAAGAATGGGCTAAAAATCCTTATTTTACTAATGTTAAATTTAATAATATCAAGAATAAACATTTTTCCTATAAAACAATCACCATTGATAAGGGATATCTATTTAATGCTGATGATATTCAAGATGATAAGGATCATGAACTTAAAGATTGGATGAAATTAAGGGCTCTTGATGAAGATATTAAAGCTTTATTCTTATATCAAGATGATAAGGAATGGATGATGAGTGTTCCATCAGAAACCTTAACCAATGACCCTTATGCTTATAAAGCTAGAGGTAATGTTGTGACATTTGGTTTAGGCATAGGCTATTTCGTCTATATGGCAATGCTTAATGATAAAGTTACAAAAGTAACAGTAATTGAAAAATCAAAAGAGGTTATTAAACTATTTGAAGAAATAAAAAAGTATTTCCCTGATAAACCATTAGAAATTATTGAAGGAGATGCTTTTGATTATTTTAATCAATCATTTCTTAAATCATTTGATTATATCTATGTTGATATCTGGCAATCATCTGAAGATGGTCGCTCAATCATCACTAAGCTTTTGGAGCAATATCTTCCACCCCTTAGAAAATGTGATTTCTGGATTGAAAATTCATGTTTAGCTGTTATTAGAACTTTAATCTATCTTCACTATGATGAACTTGTATATAACAGAAAGAATAATGTTAAAGCCGAATATAAACACTTAATGCATAAAGTACGTCGTTACTTCTCTAAGATTCATAAAACAATTAAAGATGTCGATACTTTAAAATCTTATATGTATAGTAAAGAAGTTTTAAGAGAAATAGCTTCATTAAAATGATAAAGGAGTAGGTTATGGATTATAGTTATACACTATATGATGCTTACAATAAGCCTGATAAAAACCCTCGTATATCTACAAGAAGAGCGATTATTATTGGTGCTCGTTTATCAGGTCTTGCAGCTGCTGCTTTTCTTATTAGAGACGGTGGTATGCCTGGTAAAAATATTACTATTTGTGAACCAACAGGAATGGTTGGTGGATCTGTTGATGGTTTAGATCGCAATAATGGTTTTTTAATTCGTGACCAAAAGATAAGAGATCGACATTTTGATTGCTTCATGGATTTATTTTCCACTATTCCTTCAAGATCTAATCGTAGCGTTCAAGAAGATATCGCTTTATATAATGCAAAACCACAAAGGGATCGTGCTAAACGTATTGTTGCGGAACAAGGGAAAGAAAGAAGTGACTTTACCAAAGCCATCTTAAGTGATCGCAGTATCTTCGCTTTGATTAAATTACTTTTCTATCCTGAAGAAGATTTTGATGGTTTAAGTATTGAGGAATATTTTGATGATAATTTCTTTAAAAGTTCTTTATGGAAACAATTCGCTTTAACTTTCTCTTTTACTAGAAATTATTCTTTACTTGAAATGCGCCGTTATTTAAGAAGATATATGAATATCCTAGACCATATCAATAACCTAGATTTCAACTTAAAAGAGCGTTTTAATCCTTATCAAACCTATATTGTGCCTCTTGTAAGATGGCTTAAAGACCAAGGTGTTTTAATTAAAACTGATACTGTGGTTAAGAATGTCGAATATGACAAAGTAGCTAATAAAACCTACATTAAAAAGATTGATGTTGAAGGACCAATGGGGCCTAGAACTATCTTTATTGGACCTGATGATGCTTGTTTCTTTACTATTGGTTCAACATTTGAAGGTGAAGTAACAGGTTCACATTTTGAAACAATTGAAGAAGAGGAAAAAGAAGAAAAACCATTCTTACCTTCATGGGATTTATGGTATAAGCTACGCGATATCAATCCTAATTATGGTAATCCTGATAATTTCTTTATTAAAGAAAATAAATTTATGACAGCTACTATTACTCTAAAAGATAATAATATTGCCTATGATATTAACCGTGCAGTATCTTTTAGAAAAAGTGGTGACTTATATACTGGCGTTCCGGTTTATTTAAAAGATTCGCCATGGAATATGACTTTCACTATCGGCCCACAGCCTTTATCTTCTTTACAAAGACAGGATGAAACAATTGTCTTCCTTAAAGCTTTCACATCAGACCGTAAAGGTAGTTATACACCATTTACTATGCGTGAATGTAATGGCGCTGATATCACCGCTGAATGGCTATATCATATGGGAGTTAGCGAAAGATTGATTAATGAATTAGCTGTTAAGCATGCTAAAACAACCGCATGCATTACGCCTTATGATCGTAGTTGTTTCTACAAAAGAAAGATTAAAGATCGTCCGGTAACAGTACCTAAAGATGCTGCTAACTTTGCTTTTTTAGGACACTTTACTGAAATAGCTGATGAATGTTGTTATTTAGATGAATATGCTGTAAGAAGTGCTATGATTGCAACTTATAAATTATTTGATATTAAAAGACAAATACCCCCAGTATATCAGCCAGTATATGATATCAGAGAAGATATTAAAGCTTTAAAGAACGCTCTTGGCACAAGACATTTATCAAGCTTAAGCTTATCCCCACTTGACAGCATGGCTTTGAAACAAATTCTTAAAACATTAAAGAAAACCGAAATTGGTAAATTGATTGAAAAAGAAAATATTCTTTAAAAACTAATCGATATTAGCTTTGCTATCATTATGCAATTTGAATTACACGTTTAAATTTTTTATCACTTTGTAACATATAATCGTCGATTGCTATACTATCATTTTTAGTTTCTGCATAAGCAGTTATTGCAATGGTTTTATGCCAGTCTTTAGTATAAGACTCACTAGCAGTATTAACGATATGCTTACTAGCTAAATAATCCCTTAATCTTTTCATTTCTTCGATATCATCAGACATAATGACATTGATATATATTTTATCTTTCGCAAAATGATCCGATATCTTGCAAGCTAATAGGCAACCAACAGCTGCTGCTATAGATACAATTAGTAACTCAAGATTACTTTGCGCATTAACAACTACTTTAGCAATATAGAAATAGATAATCGTTGACATAAAGACACACAAGCTAGCCTTTAGATATTTATTTCTTTGTAAAAGAATAGTCTTAGAAGTAGATAAAGCATTATCGATAACCTTAGCAATAAATAGAATTAATAAATATAATATAATTTTGTTTATTCAAATCACTCCTTTCTTTATTATCAGTATTTAACTGAGTTAGTGAGTTAGATAGAATAACACATTATTTATAAATGTCAACAATATGGCATTGGAGGTAATTATGCATAATAGTCATGTTATAAAATATAATCAATTAGCTAAAAGAATGCTTTTAAATAATATTGATACTAAGAAAAACTTTGTCGTATCGCCTTTATCTTTCTATCTTTTATTAGCTTTAGTAGCACATGCAACAGATGGTAATTCTAAACAAGAAATTCTCAATGTATTAGGTGATGAAGATGGTTTAGATGATTTTGTAGCTCAATTAAAAGATAAAAATAAACAATTATTAAGTGCCAATGGTTTATGTATCTTAAAAGATTATTATCATTCAATCAATAAGAAATTCATTTTAGATACTGATGATATTTATCAACCTGAAATCTTTGCCACAGATCAATTTGCAGTTGATGATATTAATGAATGGGTTAATGAAAAAACTTTAGAAATGATTCCTAAGTTAATTGATGAATTACCTAAGGATTTTGTTTTATGTTTAATGAATGCTCTTGCTTTTAAAGCTAAATGGAATAAGAAATATAAACCTGATGAGATTGAAGAAGATTTATTTAATGGTTTCAATACTTCTAAAACTTTAACTTTCTTAACCTCTAAAGAAAAACTATATGTTGAAGATAATTACTTTGAAGGCTTTATTAAAGATTATAAAAAAGAGCGTTATGCCTTTATGGCTTTATTACCAAAAAAGGAAGGCTTTGATGCTTTAAAAGAGGCTATTAATCATTTAGATATCATGTCTTTATATCAAAACCGTAAAGAAGAAGATGTTGAGGCAAAACTACCTGAATTTAGTATTGAAAGCAATTGTAATCTTAACGATTTTACTTCCAATTTAGGTATTAATGATATCTTTACAAGTAATGCCAACTTCAGTCCATTGCTTAATGATTTGCCAATAAAAGTCGATAGTATTATCCAAAAAGCTTATATTAAAGTGGATCGTGACGGTACTAAAGCTGCTGCTATAACAGCTATGATGATAAGACTTGCTTCATTATCGCATTCCCATTATATTTATTTAAATCGTCCATTTATCTATGCCATTATTGATAAAGAAAATGATGGCTTAGCACCTTTTGTAGGTCTTTTTCTAGTTGAATAAGAATAAACCGGTATCAATAGACGGGTGCCCGTAAAACAGTTAATCCTCCGTATGGCTTAGACCATGCGGAGGATTTGTTTATGTCTAATCTTCAAACTTGCTGGC
>CAKUWO010000029.1 GCA_934699415.1 uncultured Erysipelotrichaceae bacterium | reverse complement strand
AATATAGCCATATAAATGGCATAAATACCATCAAAATTAAATACTTTTACTGCTAAAAAACCTAAAAAGACGATTGAAAAGACACGAATAAATTGTTCAAGAACTTGAGATGTTGCATAGATATCCATTCTCTTAAGTCCTTGATAATAACCTCTAATTGATGATAAAAGAGGCACAAATACTAAAGCTAATAAAAGAATACGGAATAAAGCAATAAGCTGTTTAATATCTTCAATACTAGCTGTAGGACCTAATACATGACTAGCGATATTTTTAGACATCAACATAAATAAAATGGTTACTGTAAAAGATAAAGCCATGATAAAAGATGTGCCTAATTTTTTAATTAAAATAGCTGACTTATAATCTCCACGATCGACATATTTAGCTACTAAAGCAGCTATAGCGAAAGGTATGCCTGCAGAGCATACCTTAAGTAATAAATCATAATAGCTATAAGTAACAGAATAATAGAACATGTTACTACCACCTGCTAAAGAGTTAAGTGGTACAACATAGAACAAACCTAAAGCTTTAGAAATAAAGATACCAAGAGAACCAGCTAAAACACCACTCAATAATGATTGCTTATGTTTTTTATTTGCCATATTCTAGCTCCAGAATATAACAATCACGATTAATAACAGATGCATCTTTATTTTCCCGTTGTACTAAAACACGTAAATTAATTTGACTATTACTTGAAATACCAGAAATAGAAATACCTGAAACATAACCATCTTCTACTTTAGATTGATTAGGAATCATATTATATCTTTTAGTTTCAAAAATACCGATATTAGCTGCCATATTCTTGGTATAGTCACTATTATCTTCAACTGCAATTGCTTTGATATTATAAAGAGCGCTGCGAGGATTATCGATAAAAACATAATAACGATAACCTTCATCGGTTTTGGCTATTTCTCCTCTTAAATCAAACATATCAGCACTTTTTTTAGGCTCTTCATAAGATCTAGCTAAAGCAGCCATATCTAAATAACGTTTACCTGGATCATCTTTATTACTCTTTAATGGATTGCTGCATCCAAAAAGGGTAAATAAAAGACATAATAAAATTAAAACTTTCTTCATAATACTTATATTATATTAGATTCGTTTTAAGACAAAATAGTTTTTCTTACCCTTGCGTAAGATAAAAAGATTGTTGTAGAGTGCTGAATCTTGATTAAGAATGAAATTAGGATCTGTTACTTTCTCACCATTTAAGCTAATTGAATTGCCACTAATTAACTCTCTTGCTTCTCTTTTAGACTTACATACATCAGCTAAAATCAAAGCATCAACAAGATTAAGATCTTCTTTTAATTCGGTAGAGGTCAATGTGCTTACAACATCATTAATCTCCTTTTCACTTAATGTTTTGATATCACCACCAAAGAATGTTTCAGAAATTCTAACAGCTTCTTCATATGCTTCTTCACCTCTTAAATCAGCAATAACTGCATGTGCTAAAGCTTTATGAGCATTACGAAGATGTGGCTCATTCTTATTAGACTCTTCTAATGCTTCAATTTCTTCTTTGGAAAGGAAAGTTAAGAATTTAAGATAATCAATTACTTTACTATCTTCAGAATTGATAAAGAATTGATACATTTCATAAGATGATGTCTTGTTAGCATCTAACCAAATGGCTTTGCCATTAGTTTTACCAAATTTTGTACCATCTGATTTAGTTAAAAGAGGCATTGTAAAGCCATAAGCTTCTTGTCCATCTTTCTTACGGATTAATTCTAAACCAGCTGTAATATTGCCCCATTGGTCTTGACCTGCGCATTGTAAGGTACAATTCTTTTCACGGAATAAATGTTCAAAGTCTAAAGCCTGTAAAATCATATAAGAGAATTCACAATAAGTAATACCCTCTTCAAGTCTTCTAGCAACAATATCTTTGTTTAACATATATGAAACATTAAAGTATTTACCATAGTCTCTTAAAAAAGAAACGATATCAATATCTTTAATCCAATCATAGTTATTAACTACTTCAAAGCCAAAGATATCTTCGGCTTGTTTTT
Source organism: uncultured Erysipelotrichaceae bacterium (assembly GCA_934699415.1). Lineage (GTDB taxonomy): Bacteria > Bacillota_I > Bacilli_A > Erysipelotrichales > Erysipelotrichaceae > RGIG5669. The sequence continues at coordinate 11,914 of CAKUWO010000029.1, read as the reverse complement.
TTAAACAATCAAAGTTATGTTTAACCTGCTCATAAGTAATCATTGGTCTTTCTGATTCTGGCTTCGGATCTCCAATTAAACCAGTACCACCACCAACTAATAAGATTGGATGATGACCGGCTGCTTTAAGCCTTCTAGAAATTAAAAACGATGAATAATGGCCAATATGTAATGAATCCCCGGTAGGATCTGTACCAATATAAAAAGTCATTCCTCCTTTATTTAATTTCTCTTTTAATTCTGGTGAGGATACATCCTTAATTAATCCACGCCATTCAAGTTCTTCATAAATACCCATTTCAATATTCCCTCCTAAACATAAAAAAGGTAGAACCAAAGGTCGCTATTGCGAGGTCCCACCTTTATTTATTACTTGATTCTCTTAACGCGAGTAACGTCTTATCTTTGCAATAAGAAACTCCAAGTTGTATTCAAGCATTATCATATCTCTTTTCACCAAGCAGAGACTCTCTACAATTGAAATTATGCTTTACTATTTCTCTTCATCGTCTTTATTTCGTTGTACCACGTGCTACAAATAAATAAGTTAAGCGTTTTTCTTTATCATCTACTACTTCATCTTGAAGCATCTTGGTCATTAAACGCATGCCAACGGCTCCTAAATCGTATGCCGGAGCAGTATAAGCAGATATTGTAGGTCGTACCATTGAATTATACTTCGTATCAATAGCACATACAACCTCCATATCTTCAGGTACTTTAATACCATTTTCTTTAGCTGCGTTTAAAGTTGCCATTGCTTGAGAATCACGGTTAACGATTAACAATTGATGTTTATGTTCCTTAAAATATTTTTCTAAGAAACGATAGCTAGATCTTTCTTCTTTTGGAATAGGGATGTAATTATCAAATGTTAAACCTTTTTCTTCAAAAGCTTTTTTAGCACCTGCTACCATCGAATGAGATGATGCTTCATTTTTACGATCTTGTAATACTGCAATATCTCTAATACCTTTATCAAGATATTGAATTACAAGCTCATAAATTGCTTTTTCAACATCTACATAAACCGAACATATTCTTTCAGCTGAAATCTTTTTACCAATAACAACAATTGGAATATTATATTCATTTAATGTATTAATAGCTTCATCCCCAATCTTGTCAGAGTAAATAATAACACCATCTACTCTTGATTTAATAATGACATCAATAATCTTGTCAACATCGGAAATACCATCAGTAATGGTATGTAAAACAACATTATAGTTATAAATCTTTGAAACATCTAATAGGCCATTGATTACTTGTCCAGTATAAGTAAAAGAGGTTTCAGGCACAATAAGACCAATCATTGTTGTCTTTTGTAAGGCTAAGCCTTGAGCAATTGCATTAGGTTTATAACCTAAACGCATAATTGCTTCTTCTACTTTTCTTTTGGTGCTTTCTTTAACAACAGTTGAATCATTAATGACTCGCGATACAGTAGCCAAAGAAACTCCAGCTTCTGTTGCAACATCATAAATTGTTACTCTCTTCATTAATTATTACTCTCTTTATCAAGAATAATTTTAATAATTTTTTCAGCCTTATTTAAGAATACTTCACCATTAGATTTAATTGTCGTAAATAATTTATCGATTTCATCACTTTCTTTTAAATCAGTAATCTTTCCTATAAATTGTTCTTTAACATCACTAACTTTATTAAAAAGTTTTGTAGTTGTTTCGCTATCTAATGCATTATCGATTGTTTCATTAATTGCCGTACCAACTTTAAGACTTAATTCTTTAGTACTTTCAATTGCTTCATCTATCTTTTCAGGAAGTTCGCTTTCGTTATAACTATCTTTTAAATCTTCATATTTTTCTGTTACATATGTCTTAGCGTCTTCAATAGCTTGAGGAATCCCACTTTGCTCATAGCTTTCTTTTAAGTCATCAAGCTTATTAGTAGCAAATTTCTTTGCTTCTTCAATTTTTGATGGGATATCACTTTCTTTGTAGCTATCTTTTAACTCTTCATATTTTTCAGAAACAAAAGTTTTAGCTTCATCAATCTTTTCAGAAATGTCACTTTCTTTATAGCTTTCCTTTAATGCTTCAAATTTATTTGAAGCATAATCACCAGCTTCTTTAGCTATTTCATCAAGTTCACCATCAGCTACATTATCAATCTTTTCGTTGATTGCATTGCCAACTTTTAATCCTAATTCCTTAGTGTTTTCAACAGCTTCATCAATCTTTTCAGGAATGCCACTTTCTTCATAATTTTCTTTTAATTCATCAAGCTTATCAGAAGCATAATTTTTAGCTTCTTCAATTTTTGATGGGATATCACTTTCCTTATAGCTTTCCTTTAATTCTTCTATCTTAGAAGCTGCAAAAGAGCTAGCTTCTTTACTCTTCTCCTGGATAAAAGAAAGACTCTTATTTAAATAATCAAGGCTTTCGGAGCCATCAAGTAAAAATGATAATTTATCAATTGCAACGTTAAAAGAATCAGCTACTTTATCAACAATTTCATTAGCTTTAGATGCGCTTTCGCCATCTTCAATTTCATCTGCTTGTTTATGAAGTTCTTCGATGTTGTGTTGCATACTTTCGATAGTATGATCTATTGATTCTTGAAGTTCTTTCTTCTCTTCATCTGTCATAATTAATCTCCTATGATATCTTCAGGTCCTGGAACCTTTGTTTCTGTTTTGTGAGCTGTAGCTTTCGTTTTGAGGGTATTGATTGTTTCCCCTGTTTTTTCTACAACAGAGCTAACCTTCTCGGCTATAACAGCTTTATTTTTTACAAGATAATCTTTAAGTTCAGCACTAGCTTTAATTCCAGCATCATAACCTTCATCAATTCCTTTAGAAATCTTAGTTACTGTATCTAAAGGAGCTTGCATCTTTTCGATGCTTGTATCGACTAGTTTGAAAGTATTATCAGTCTTTTCAACTGTCTTAATAGCATTTTTAATAAGTGTATTTAAATTAGCTAAAACAATAATTAAAACAATAAGTGCGACTAAACCAAGAATTGGTAATAGTTGTTCAGATAATGCACTTGAAGCAATGATAAAAGCGTCCATAATAACCCTCACTTTCCCTTTGTTATTCTAACATAATGTAAATTTTTTACAATGTAAAGGCTTACAAATGTAAATTATTAAATAATTTATTTCAAAAGATTCTTCGTTTTTTCTGCTAAATGATAAATATCTTTACTAGACATAAAGACAAAACATGCATTTTTATGTTTTGCTAAGATTTCAGCTCCCTTTTCATCTTCGCTTAAAATTATTGAACCTGGAATCATATTGGCAAGATAGGTAATATCAATATCAGTACCATCTTGTTTATCATCAATACTTGTAAAATCTAATAAATATACCTTATCAGCTTTTAATAAAGCTTTCTTAAATTCTTCTGCAAAATGATATACACGTGATGCACGATGCGGCTTAAAGATAGCAATTATTTCTTTATCTTTATATCGATGCTTAGCAGTTTCTAGTGTAACTGCTACTTCGGTTGGATGATGAGCATAATCATCAACAAAAACATAATCGTTAAACATTTCAACCTTAAATCTTCTCTTAGGTGAAATATAATGGCTTAAAGCTAATTCAACACCTTGAGGATTAAAACATAAGATAGTAGCTAAAGCCATCACAGCCATTGCATCATAAATAAGATGTTTTTCAGCAAACGGTAATACATAATGAGCTACGAATTGTCCTCTAAAAGTAAAATCAAAAGCCATATGATTATCAATCTCTTCCATATTGATAGGCCTAAAATCATTAGTTTCTTCAAAACCGAAAGAGAAATGAGGCAAATCATTAAATTCTAACTTTTGACACCACTTATCATCGCCATTATAGAAAACCGCTTCTTTCACTTGTCTTACATATTCTTGATAAGCATTAAAGTAATCTTCTTCATCTTTAAAATAGTCAACATGATCTATTTCAATATTAGTAATAATGGCATAGTCTGGATGATAAGCCAAGAAATGTCTTCTAAATTCACAAGCTTCAACACAAAGATATTCACTATCTTTATCTAAATATCCTTCACCGTCACCAATTAAATATCCAGTCTTTTTAAATTTAGAAAAGACGTCTTTGAGCATTGTGGTAGTTGTTGTCTTACCATGAGAACCTGATACAGTAACAGACTTATAATTAGTCATTAATTTGCCTAAGAATTCATGATAGCGATAACAAGTACAAGTCTTATTATTTCTAGCAGCTACAACCTCTGGAAAGTCTTCTAAAAAAGCATTACCAATAATAACCGTCATATTATCTTTAATGTTTTTAGGATCAAAAGGAAGTATTTCAATATTACGTTTAATTAAATCATCTTCGGTAAAGAAATGTTTTTCAAGGTCACTACCTTTTACTTCTTCACCAATATCGTGAAGCATTGTGGCTAATGCTGCCATACCTGTACCTTTAATACCAATAAAAAAATACATAATTAGTCCTCTTTAAATAAATCATCAAATAATGAGATTTCTTGATTTTCATCTTGTGATAATACTTCGTCAAGTGAATGGTTTACATCTTTTTCAAGATTAGAAATAAGTTCAGAAGGAACACTAATTTCAATTGGATTAGCATTATTAAAAGCTGATTCTTTTTTTAATTCTTCAGATAATGGATCTTCAATACGATTGATTTTAGGTTTTCGATCTGTTTCCATTACTTTTTTAATAATTGGTTGTTGGGACATAACACCATAATATGGCGAATAAATAGTTCCAAGAAGTGAGGCAGTATTGTCTTTTTTGATTTGTGGAGTAGATAAAACTGTATTTTTAGAATCTTTATCTAAAATACCAAAAATTGGTGAAATAGCAGGACGATATTCATATGGTTTATCTTTTACTACTTCTTTTTCTTTTTTAACTGTTTTTCTAACTTGTAATTCTTCAAGATCAATAAAGGAAGAATGTTTCTTCTTTTCTTCTTTTTTGATTTCTGAAGTTTTATCTGATTCAATATGTTTGACTTCGTTTTTAACTTCATTTATCTTTCGTGGTTGTGAGATGTCTCTTAATGGTCCTTCACCAACAACCACTTTTTCTTCTTCCTCTTCGAACAAGAGATTCATAATCTTCTTTTTCATTGATTGTTCTCCTCGTCAATATTTTCAGTTTCTTGATTTATATCAGTTTCTCGATTCTCTGTTTCAGTATTAGAAGAATCTTCCTCAGGCTCATTATTTGATTCGTTATTAGTATTATTTTCATCGGATGGATTACCCTTTCCATCCACTAACATGTCCCCTAAATAACCAGTTTTAGGTATTACAATTTCAAATAAGTTAACTTGTTTCTTTTCGTAATCAATGGTAATTGTATTATCGAAATCATTTAATACTAAGGCTTTATCAACAATAGCATTTTTAGCGATTAGGAATAAACGATCTAAGATATCATTACTATTTTCAAGTCTTGAATAGCCATATAAACGTAAAGCAGATGTATATAACATTACAAATGCATCATTTTCTAATTGATAAATCTCAACTTCATAACGCTCATGACTATTATCTCTTAAAAGGAAAGTACCACTTTTAGAATAAATTAATTTATCATTGCTATAAAACCCTGATTCATTATTAAAATCATCACTATCAACATTTAAAATATCAATTAAATTAAGATTAATTAGAATTGGGTTACGATCATAAACTAAAACTGATGAACTACCATTAGATTCTTTGATATGCATATCTGCCGGTAAATGGTAAGAATAATAATTTGAGCGAACATTTAAAGGATAATAATTTTTATCATTTTCAAAAGATGCTACTGTTTCATCGTATGTAGCATTGGTTGGAACAGATGCACAACTTACTAAAATTAAGCACAAAAAAATTAAAAGAAAGGTTCTTTTCATGTATCAATTCTAACACAAAAGAAGCTTACTTAGATATTACCCTTATGTTTCTTAATATCAATAAAGTTACAAAAGCTCCCATCGAATCAATCAAAACATCTTTAATTTGGCCACTTCTTCCATCGACAAATAATTGATGAAATTCATCAAAAAAAGCACATAAAATCGAAAATAATAAAGCTATAAATAAATATTTAGGATTATTAAATTCTTTAAAGTAATTAGCTGCTAAAAAGAATAAAATCGCATATTCCATAAAATGTGCTGTCTTACGAATTAAAATACCTAAAAAAGGAAATTTATTTAATAAAATAATTGGTACTAAAGAATCTGAAAGTTTTTGCGAACTAACACCACTTTGCGAAGAAAAAGAAAAAATTATAAAACACCACAATAAAGTTAACAAACCCCAAAAAAGTTTTTTACTAGACATAAGTATCTTTTCCTTTCTAAAATAAGAAGATGAAAATATGCATTATCGGATATACCGCATCCGGCAAGAGTTCACTTGCGAAAAAAATAAGTTCGATATTAAATATGCCTTTACTTCATATGGATCAAGTTCAATTTAAAGCTAATTGGCAAAAAAGAGAACTTAAAGAAGCAAAATATATTGTTAATGAATTCATGAAACATGATAAATGGATTATTGAGGGCAACTTCCATGCGTTAAATGATTATAGACGTTATGAAGAAGCTGATTTAATCATCTTTTTAGATTTTAATCGTTTTATATGTTTTAAAAGAGCTATTAAAAGAGCTCTTATTTATCATAATACACAAAGAGATGATTTACCTTTAGGTTGTTATGACTCTTTAAATCTTTCTTTTATTTATTGGATATTATTTGAAGGTCGTAGTAAAAAGTGGCAAAAAAAGTATCAAAATATCAAAAATAAATATGCTAATAAATTTATTACTTTACATAATGAAAAAGAAATTGAAACTTATTTATCATCTTTAACCAATTCATAAAGATTACTATTTTCTTTTAGAGTAGCTCTTTTTTGTTTATAAGCATCTTTAGAAGCTGTTATAGATACTTTGCCTAAAAGAAACATTTTGTTTAATAATGGAACATCTTTTTCTTTAATAGCGACAGTAATGATATAAGCTTTATTCTCACGATATATCTCAAGTGAAGAACCATTATCATCATAAGCTGCAATAATTGGGACATTAGAGAATAATAAAGCACTATCTACCGGTTTTTCAGTAGTTAAATATAAATCAATATTAATTCCTGGTATCAAGATAGCACTATTAGCTTTTATATCATTTAAAAAAATATCATAAGCTACTTCATCATCTTCTAATAAAGATAAAGGCCAATCTCTTGTTGTTTTCTTTTCTTCTAATAGGGATTTATAAAAGAAACTATGATTAGCTAAAGAAGATAGATTTTTAATTGTCTTGCCATCTAATTCTTTAATATCACTAACAATTTCATCACTTATTAAAAATGATGGTACTTTAATTAATTTATAATCATCTTCACTAATATCAGTTCTTTGCCTCAATAGATGAGTTGTTACAGGAACTTTGACCATTTTCATTTTATCTAAAAGAAAAAGATAATAAGCCACTTCAAATAAGATAAATAATAATATCGATAAAATAATAATTAATTTCTTTTTCATCAAATTATTATTGCCGTAAGATTAAATAAATCCTAAAAAAGCCGCTCATGCGACTTTTTTAAATGGTTTCATTAAATTTTTATAGACATCAACTAATTTTTCAGTCTTTTCAGGAGAAGCATCAAAATCATCAGTTAATCCTACAAAGTAATCGCCAAACTCACCATTGATTACTTGGAAAACATCTGGAGTAAAGATACCCTTTTCACCAGTTGCATCTTTGCCTAATATTGGATTTAATTTCTCAACAACTTCATTATAGACATCTTTATTATCAGCTACATGATAATCTTCACGGTCAATATTAATATAATAAACCGTTACACCCATTTCTTCTGCTGCTTGATTGATATATTGAACAGCGGTCCTACAATTATGGCAAGATGTGTATCCTAAATAGAAAATACCTGATCCACCTTTTTCAATAAAATCATAAACATCAAATAAATTTACTTCTTTAAAATTATGTTTAGTACTAGACATATTGTCATAAGCACTCATATCAACAAGAGTGGTTTTAATATCGACATTGCTAATTACAGGCGAATCTTCTTCATTTTCTTTATCTACAATTTCAATTTCATCTTTTTTGTCTATATCATCATTAATTACTGGTTTTTTATTACATCCTACTAAAGATAAAGTAAGTAGAAGAACTAAAGCTAATTTTTTCATTATTATTTCCTCCTTGTCACCTATTCATCCTATCACAAATAATGACTTCTTTGTCTTATACTAGATACATGTATAGTTTTATTAGCTGTTTAAAAGAGCCTCTATTTTTATTATTAATATCTTTAATAATTGCTTATGGTTTTTATTTTCTTTATCAAAAAAATATCTTAAAGAAGTATTGTTTTATCATCGCTTTAACAATAATCTATGCTCTAATAACTTTTTATCATTTAGGCTCTTTAAAAATGCCTCATATCCCTTATTTAAACGAAGAAAAAACCAATCTCATTATTAAAAGTAATGGCCAATTTGATCATCTTTTATTATTTACTGGTGAAGCTGATGAAGTTAATGGTTATCAAAGACTTGGTACTGGTTATTTATTAATTGAAGGCTCAAACGATAATAAAGCTTATAGCTTAATTAAAAGAATATCTAAAAGAGATAATTATATGAAATATCTTGATGAGCCTATTAATGGCTATAAATATTTACGTATAAGTTTTGATGATTGTTATGGCGCTATTAATGAATTAGGTTTATATGATAGTAATACTAAGCAATTTTTAGCGTATGAAATTATTACAAATGATCCTTTAGCTATTCATTTAAATGATGAGCAAGATAGTCTTTATTATGATTACGATTATCAATATGAAAGCTATTTTGACGAAGTTTATCATGTGCGTAATGCCTATGAGATTTTAAATAATTATCATTTATATACTGCTGTTCATCCTTTACTTGGTACACGATTAATAAGCTTAGGAATGCATATATTTGGTATTAACCCTTTTAGCTATCGCTTTATGGGTGCTTTGGTATCGATACTTTTGAATCCAATCTTTTATTATTTTGTATTAGCTTATTTCAAAGATGAAAAGACTGCTATTTTGGCTTCTATTTTATTTGCTGCCGATTTTATGCATTATACAACTGGACGTATCGCAACACTCGAACCATTTTCACTATTATTTATCCTTTTGATGTTTATATTTATGCATAAATATAGCACTACTTCTTATTTTGAAAAACCTAAAAAAGCTTTAAGATATTTATTTTTAAGTGCATTAATGATGTCTTTCGCATGGTCTGTTAAATGGACTGCTATTTATGCTTCTTTAGCTTTAGCTATCTATTTCTTCTATCTTTTCTATCATGACTATTTAAATCATAAAGATGATTCTAAGATTATTAGAAAAAGTATTAAATTATTTCTTTTTTGTCTTTTATTCTTTATCATAATGCCAATTATAATTTATTATCTTTCTTATTTAGGTATTAGAATCGATTCTCAAAAACCTGATAGCATATATAGTTATTTAAAACAGGTAAGTGATTATATTATTTATGCTTTTAATTATCATAAAAATTTAAATTCCACACATCCTTATAGTTCTAAATGGTATATGTGGTTATTTAATATTAGGCCTATTTGGTATTATGTTAAATATAGTGGTGATATTATCCAAACAATTTCTTGTTTCAATAATCCAGCTATTAATCTATTTGGTATTTTCGCTTTAGTTATAACAATCAAAGATTTATTTAAAAAGAAAGATTTACGCTTATTATTACCATTATTAGCTTATTTATCTTTATTAATTCCTTGGATTTTTATTTCAAGAACTGCATATAGTTATCATTACTATCCATGCATCCCCTTCCTCATTATGTTGATTGCAGGTTATTTTAAATATCATTCAAGTAAAAGAAATATTAAAATCGCAAAAATTCTAATCATCTCAAGTGTTATGCTTATGATAGTCTTCCTACCTGTTATATCAGGTTTTAAGGCCAACAACTTCTATGCCACTGTCTTATTAAGATGGTTACCAAGTTGGTATTTTGGCAAGAAGATATAGAGAGGTTACTTATGAAATTATCTAAATTATTTAATAATTATCACGGTATTGTAGATCCAGATATTAAAGGAATTGCTACAAATACTAAAGATTTAAATCCTGGTGAACTATTCTTATGTATCAAAGGAGCAACCGTTGATCGTCATGACTTTATAAAAGAAGCAGTTGATAAAGGAGCAGTTGCAATTGTAGCATCTAAAAAAGTTGAAACAACAGTTCCTGTTATTTATGTTGATGATGTTAATAAAAGACAAGATGAAATCATCTCGCATTTCTATAACTATCCTCAAAATAAAATCAAAATTATTGGTATTACTGGTACCGATGGTAAAACTTCAACTTCCACAATAATCCAAACCTTATTAGGCAATGATATTTGTGGTTATATTGGTACTAATGGTATTGCATGTAAAGGGTATTATGCTGAAAGTCCCAACACTACACCTGCTAAAAATGAATTAATTAAACAATTTTCTATTTTCATTGAAAAAGGCATTAAATATGTTGCCTTAGAAACATCTTCCGAAGCTTTCTATTATCACCGCTTAGATGGCCTCAGATTTAGTTGTGCTGCTATTTCAAATCTTACTAGTGAACATTTAAATACTCATAAAACATTAACTAATTATATCGATTGTAAAAAGCAATTATTTATTAATAATGATGGACCATCAATCCTTAATAAAGATGATGCTCACTTCATGGAATTTTATGAAGTATCTAAAAATGTCTTAACTTATGGTAAAGATAAAGATAATACTTTAGCTATTGTTTCATATACTATCTTCCCTCATAAAACTGAAATAACCTATCTTTATAATAATCAAAGCTATGAGATTACTTCACCATTAACGGGTGATTTTAATGTCTATAACTTAGCTGAAGCAATACTTGTATGTTTAAGCTTAGGATATAAAATGGAAGACATTATTAAAAAAATACCATTATTAAAAGTTAGCGGTCGTATGGAATATATTGATTGTGGTCAAGATTTTATCGTTATCGTTGATTATGCCCATACACCTAATGGTGTTAAGACTCTTTTTAATTTCGTCAACAAGCTAAAACATCATAATATTTATACTGTATCCGGACAAGCAGGCGGAAGAGATGCTATTAAGCGTAAATTTGTAGGTGAAAATATTGCTCGTAATTCAACCTATGCTTATTGGACACTTGAGGATCCACGTAATGAAAAAGTAAGTGATATTGCCAAAGATATGAGCGAGAATATCAAAGACTTGAACAATTATGAAGTAATTGAGGATCGTGAGGAAGCTATTAGACAAGCTATTTTAAAGGCTCAAACTAACGATATTGTCTTAATTCTTGGCAAAGGAAGCGAAACATCAAACGTCATCAACGGTATTGACGTACCATATCCCGGAGATATCGAATGTGCTAAAAAAGCCATTCTAGAAAAACTTAAAAATGACTAATATACCCTATATTACTTATACAGCAATTATTATCGCTGTTATTGATTTCATCTATTTTAATACTTTAACAAAACATTATACTTATGATTATGCTTTATACAAAGCTGGAGCTTTAAGAAAGCCATTGACTAGTAAAAAAGATTTCTGGCGTATCTTAAGTGCTGGTTTTGTTCATTTATCTTTGCCCCATTTATTAGTTAATATCTATTCTTTATATGCCATGGGCACCTTTCTTGAAAGATATTTATCACATGAATTATATGCCTTACTACTTATAGGCTCTATTATTGTTGGTAATTTATTTAGTCTCATTGGTAATGAATATTCTATTAGCGGTGGTTTATCATCCGGTTTATATGGCTTAATGGCCTTTGAAATAAAGCTCATTTTCATGTATTACGGTATTAGAGGTATTACTGGTAATAGT
>CAKUWO010000028.1 GCA_934699415.1 uncultured Erysipelotrichaceae bacterium | reverse complement strand
GATGATAATAGCTTTATTGACAATGATAAAGATGAAGCCTATTACCGTTATTACAAGAAATAAATATCGTATGGATAACCATACGATATTTTAGTTTTATTGATTTTCTTTATCTTTGAATAATAAACCCATTGTTGCACCACTTATACCACCGATAATATGAGTTAGATGAGAGATGGTATCAACTCTTGTAAGACCGGTTATAATTTCATTTCCAATATATAAAATAGTAATTAAGATAAGAGTTAATGGAATGCCTTTTTGCTTACCAGTAATTGATGAAAGCAAGATGAAAGCAAAGACAACTCCACTTGCACCAAGTAAAGCATCAGTTGCGATGATATTGTGAATAATACCAGTAACTAAAGCTACAACAACAATAATGACAATTAAACGATCATGATATTTTTCTTCTAAGATTGGTCCTAAAAGAAGAATATAAGACATATTACTTACCAGATGATTGAAGTCTACATGCCCAAATATATGAGTAAATAGTCTTATATAAAGCATTGGATTTAAAGGAGAAGAAGGGTAGGTTGCGAAGAATTGCATTAAAAGGTCACCATTAGACATTCCGATAATAGTAACAATGGTACATAGAACTACAAAAGTAATGGTAATGGGAGCATTAATATAAACATGTTTTTTCATAATACTATTATTGCATAAATTGAGCATAAAGTTTTAAAATGACTTTATGAAAACAGCATTAGTAATGGAAGGCGGCGGAATGCGTGGGGCATATACCGCAGGTTGCCTGTCATGGTTAATTGACAACGGAATTGAATTTGATACTCATTATGGTATTTCAACAGGAGCAGTACATTTATGCTCCTTCTTAATTAAGGAGAAGAAATATTTATATGATTTATCTACCGATTATATCGCTGATGATCATTTAGTTGGACTTAAACCACTTTTAAGAGAAGGAAGAATTGTTGGATATGATTATTTATTTAATTATATTCTTCCTGATGTATTTGGCTTTGATATGCAAAAAGTAATTGATACTGCCAAAGATAAAAGTGCCAAGATTGGTTTATATGATTTATCAGTAGATAAGACAATTTATAAAGAGATTAAAGATCTTGATGTTGGTATGAATTTACTTAAGGGGTCGGTTACTTTACCAATAATTGGTCGTATTGTGAAATATGATGGTGGTGAATATCTTGATGGTGGTATTACTGATATGATTCCTGTAAATGAAGCTATCAAAGATGAGAATGAGAAATATTTAATAATTACTACTAAACCTGGTGATTATAAGCGTAAGAAAGCTGGTTTCTTTTTACGTTTATTAATGCGTTTAAATTATTTATCACATCCAAAAATTGCTGAAGATTATAGTATTCGTCATGAGAACTATAATTCACAAATTGAAACAATTAAGAATTTAGAAAAAGAAAATAAGGCTACTTGGATTTTGCCTTCTAAAACTATTCCAGTATCAAGAATGAAAGGTGATAAAGCTGATTTACGTACTTTATATGATCTTGGTAGAAGTGATATGGAAGCACGTAAAGAAGAAATATTTGCGATATTTAAAAAGTGAGTTTTTAAACTCATTTTTCTTTTTAATTATTTTAGGTATTAAAAAAACCTGTTTGCACAGGTTTAATAAGCAAATGGGGCGATTGATGGGACTCGAACCCACGAATGCCAGAGCCACAATCTGGTGTGTTAACCAGCTTCACCACAACCGCCATCGCAAAAATAATCATACCATAAAAACTGTAAATGTAAATAGGAAATTTTTAATCTTATGATAAAAAATAGATAAAAATTATGAATAAGGAGGCATCATGAATTATCATATTGGATTTGATGTGGGTTCTACTACCATTAAAGCAGTAGTAATAGATGATAAAGGTAATATTTGTTATAAGAGTTATGAGCGCCATTTTTCTAAAGTAAGACAAAAGGCACTTGATAAGTTATATGAATTAAAAGAATTTACTAAAGATGAATTCACTTTTGCTTTCTCAGGTTCTGGAGCGTTAGGATTATCTGAAGAGGGGAATATACCTTTTGTTCAAGAGGTTTTCGCAAGTGCTGCAGCTTGCAAAAGGTATTATCCTGATGTTGATGCCGCAATTGAACTTGGAGGAGAGGATGCCAAGATTCTTTTCTTTAAAGGCTCAATTGAACAAAGAATGAATAGTACTTGCGCTGGTGGTACCGGTGCTTTTATTGATCAAATGGCAAGCTTATTAAATATTTCTTTGGATGAAATGAATAAAATGGCAGCAAAACACGAAAAGATATATCCTATTGCTTCTCGTTGTGGGGTTTTTGCGAAAACAGATGTTCAGCCATTAATAAATCAAGGCGTTGCAAAAAGTGACCTTTCAGCATCAATATTTCAAGCAGTCGTGGATCAAACAATTACTTCTTTAGCACAAGGAAGAAAGATTGAAGGCCGAGTTATGTTTCTTGGAGGGCCTTTATTCTTTTTGGACTCTTTAAGAGATTTATTTATTAAAACACTTAAACTAAAAGAAGAAGATGTGATTGTTCCAGAAACAGCAATTAATTTTGTGGCTTTAGGAGCAGCTTTATGTAGCGAGAAAAAATATTCTTTTGAAGAATTAGAAAAAGAGCTTTTAAAGCTTATTCAAATGCCATCAAAAATCGCTTTAACTGAGCCTTTATTCGAAAACGATGCAGCTTATCAAATGTTTAAAGAGCGTCACCATATTCATGATGCAAATTATCAACCTTTAAAAGATGCACATGGCAAAACTTATTTAGGAATTGATTCTGGTTCAACAACCACTAAATTAGTTCTTTTAAATGAAAACCATGATATTTTATATGAATCATATTCATCTAATAAGGGAAATCCTTTAGATGTTGTAAAGGAAGATTTAATTAGCATTTATAACGAAGCACCAGATGATATGGTGATTGTAGGAGCTTATGCTACAGGATATGGCGAAGAACTTATGCGCCATGCATTTAAATTAGACGGTGGTATTGTTGAAACAATGGCTCATTATACGGCAGCTAAACTTTTTAATCCTAATGTAGATTTTATTTTAGATATTGGTGGTCAAGATATTAAATGTTTCCGTATAAGAGATGGCAGAATTGATGACATTGTACTTAATGAAGCATGTTCATCGGGATGTGGTTCTTTCATTGAAACATTCGCAAAATCTATGGGCTATAGTTCTAAAGAATTTGCTGGTTTAGCTTTAAAAGCTGAACATCCGGTTGAACTTGGTACAAGATGCACAGTTTTCATGAATTCGGGCGTTAAACAAGCACAAAAAAATGGTGCAACGATTAATGATATTTCGGCTGGATTATGTAGATCGGTAGTGAAGAATGCATTATATAAAGTCATTCGTGCAAAATCTAGAGATGATATTGGTGATAATATTGTTGTACAAGGAGGCACATTTTTAAATGATGCCGTATTGCGCTCTTTTGAACAAGAACTTAATAAAGAGGTAATTAGACCATCAATTGCTCATTTAATGGGTGCTTATGGCGCTGCGTTATATGCTGAAAATAATAGTAATGGCAAAAGTAGCATATTAAATAAAGAAGAAATCAACCTTTTTTCGCATAGTTCACGCTCAACAAGTTGCGGTGGATGTACGAATCATTGTTCCTTAACTATCAATACTTTTAATGATGGAACAGTAATGGTTGCTGGAAATAAATGTGATCGAATGATACCACTTGCTCAAAGACATAAAAATTTACCAGACATGTATGATATTAAGACTAAATTATTAAATGAAGAGAAGAATAAATATCATCATGAAAAGAAGATTGGTATGCCACTAGTTTTAAATAATTATGATTTATTGCCATTCTGGAATGCCTTCTTTGATGTTTTAAATATGGAAGTTGTTTGGAGTAGCCCATCTACAAAAAGTATGTATCGTAGTGCTCAACAAAATATTCCAAGCGATACTGCATGTTTTCCAGCTAAATTAGTTCACGGTCATATTGATGAGCTTATCAAAGAAAAGAATGTAGATGTTATTTTTTATCCTTGCATGACCTATAACATTGATGAGCATCAATCTGATAATCATTACAATTGTCCATTAGTTGCTTATTATCCTGAAGTTATTGCAGGAAATAGTGACCTAAATGATGTTAAGTTTGTTTATCCTTATTTAAGTTTTGATAATCCTTTATCTTTCTGCAAAGCTATTGCCAATCATTTTAAAAAGATTGGTATTACTTTTAAAAAACATGATTTACATAAAGCATTTACAAAAGGTGAAGAAAATTATATTCGCTTTAAAAATATGCTCCTTAAAAAACAAGAAGAAACAATTGCTTATGCAAGAAGTAATCATTATCCAATAGCACTACTATGTGGACGACCATATCATTTAGATCCATTGATTAATCATCAAATCAATCATCTTTTGACCCAACTAGGTTATGTTGTAATATCTGAAGAATCAGTGCCACATGATGGTTCTTATAAAGTAAATGTATTAAATCAATGGACTTATCATGCTAGATTATATCGGGCTGCTTATTATGCGAGTCAAAATAGAGATGTAGAATTAATTCAACTTGTAAGCTTTGGATGTGGAATCGATGCCATCACTACTGATGAGGTAAAAGAAATATTGCGTGCTAATAATCATTTTTATACACAGATTAAAATTGATGAAATCGATAATCTTGGAGCAGTTAAGATACGTTTACGTTCGATGAAAGAAACAACAAAAAGAGGTAAGAAATAATGGCTATAAATCCTAAAGATTATTTAATCCTTGGCCCTTCAATGCTTCCTATCCACTTCAAACTATTAACGCCAATTCTTGAAAAAAATGGCTATCATCTTGAGATATTAACTAATGAAGGCGACAAAGTAAAAGAGGCAGGACTATCGCATGTTCATAATGATACTTGTTATCCATGCTTATTGGTTGTAGGACAAATGATTGATGCTTTAAAAAGAGGTAAATATGACTTAGATCATACTGCGTTAGTTATGACACAAACCGCTGGTGGATGCCGTGCTTCTAATTATATTTCTTTACTCCGCAAAGCTCTTAAACAAGAAGGTATGGAAAAAGTTCCATGTTTTTCTATTAATTATGCTGGCTTAGAAAAGGGTAATTCATTACATTTTACCCCAACGATGATACTTTCTTTATTGTATGCGGCTGAATATGGTGATGCATTATTATGGCTTAAAAACCAAATCAAACCATATGAAACTGAAAAAGGAGCAACCGAAAAAGCAATTGATGAAATTGTTGAAATATTAATAAAGGATTTTGAATCTAACCAATATTTAAAATCAAAGAAAATATTAAGAATGATTATTCAAAAAATGAAGGATGTGCCACAAGATCGTAATTGTAAAAAAGTTAAAATTGGTATTGTTGGTGAGATTTATATGAAATATTCACCTTTGGGTAATTCACATCTTGAAGATTTCTTGATTGATGATGGTTTTGAGCCGGTTTTATCTGGTGTTTTAGATTTTGGATTATATTGTATTCAAAATTCTTTTATAGACTATAAATACTACCGTATGAATATTCTTCAACAACCGGTTATGCATTTTATAAAAAGAGCTATTATGAATTTACAGAACCAGTTCTTAGAAGCGTTAAAAGAAGATGGTGAATATGATTTACCAGATAATTTTGATGAAGTGTTTAAAAATGGAAAAACTTATATTAATCCTGGCGTAAAGATGGGTGAGGGTTGGCTTTTAACAAGCGAAGTTGTTACACTTATAAAGTCAGGAGTAGATAACGTTGTTATGTGCCAACCTTTTGGATGTTTACCAAATCATATAGTAGCGAAAGGTATGGTGCGTAAGATTAAAGACGATTATCCTAATGCAAATATTGTGGCAATTGATTTTGATCCATCAGCTTCAAAAGTGAATCAAGAAAACCGTATTCGTCTATTGATGGCTAATGCTCGTTTGTCACTCCAAAAGGAGAAATTATGAATATAGTTGAAATTGTTGCTTATTTCTTTATCTATGCTTTTTTAGGATGGATATGTGAGGACATATATTGTGGTATACCAGCAAAGAAATTTATTAACCGTGGATTTCTTTATGGACCGTATTGCCCAATTTATGGTTTTGGTGCCCTTTTGATACTTTATCCTTTGGAGAAAGTAAGAGAATATCCTATTCTTGTCTTTATTTTAGGAACCATTATTACTAGCGCTCTTGAATATTTCGCTAGTTATATCATGGAAGTGATTTTCCATATGCGTTGGTGGGATTATTCACAATATAAATTTAATATTAAAGGACGTGTATGTTTATTAAATGCAGTACTATTTGGTTTATTATCTTTAGTGGCTATTTATTTCATTCATCCATTTATTAAAAGTCGAGTTGAGGCTATTCCATCACATATCTTAACCATTATAGTAGGTTTAGCAAGTATTGGCTTTGTTATGGATCTTTTCTTTACAGTTAAGAATCTCTTTATGCAGAAAAGAATATATGAAAAAGCCTATGCAGCTTATGCGACTTTAAAAGAGCGTTTTGAAGCTGATAAAGAAGCTCATAAAGAGAGTTTACATGAATGGGCAAAACATGAGCCTGAATATGAAGCTTTAAAAGAACTTAAAGATAAAGTTAAAGCGAATGTCAAAACCCATTTATCTAAAGCTTATCCAAAAAGAGAACTTCGTGGTCCATTTGGAGCTATTCAACATATTATTCAAGAAGCTAGAGAAGAACTTGGTAAGTAAAAGGCGTAGATTCTACGCCTTTATTTTTTCTTTAAAGATGGATGGCTAGCTAATAATTTTTTAGTGCCATGAGGATAGGGAAAAGCAATTGATACAAAGTTACCATCAAGCTTTATAACAACCCCATCACCAAAGACAGCATGACTTACAAGATCTCCTTTTTTATAACTAACTTTAGAATTTTGTTTCGTACTAGCTTTAAATTCTTTACTTCCTTCAAATAATGAAGTTACCGGTTTTTCTTTCTTGGAAAGGTCATTGATATAAGCACTATCAATTTCTTTAATGAAACGTGATGGCGTTTTACTGCCCTGTGTTACATAAGAGAATTGATGATTATCAGTAAGATATAACTTTTTACGAGCTCTGGTATAAGCGACATAAGCTAAACGTCTTTCTTCTTCTAGACCTTTAATGTTTTCTTGCATTGATCTTTCACTTGGGAATATTCCTTCAGATAAGCCAATCACAAAGACATTATCAAATTCAAGGCCTTTAGCCGAATGAATTGTAAGCATATTAATCGCATCACCATCTTTATCGTTAGCTTTATCGGTATATAAAGAAATGAATTGCAAATAATCTTCAAGACCAGTTTCGGGATAGTTTTCAACATAGTTATTAACGTCATCAAGTAATGATTTAACGTTTTCTAAGCGTTCTGTTTCATGGTCCTTTTCTAGCATTTCACGATATCCTGATTCATCAAGAACAGCTCTAAATAAGTTATCAAGTGATTCTTTTTCTAACATCATTTTCCATCTTTCAACCATATTTACAAAACTATTGAAAGTGGCTTGGTTTTTAGGATAAAGGCCTCTTTTAATAACTTGATACATTGAAAGATTGTTTTCTTGAGCTAATTTAAAAAGATTATCGATGGTTGTATTGCCGATACCTCTTCTTGGTGTATTGATAACACGGCTAAAAGCTAAATCATCTTCTGTAACAATTAATCTTAAATAAGAGAGTATATCTTTAATTTCAGCACGCTCATAGAAACGTAAGCCACCATATATGACATAAGGCAATTTACATTCAACGAAGGCTTTTTCAATCGCTCTTGATAAATAGTTTGAGCGATAAAGAACGGCAATATCTTTATATTTAATACCTTCTTTATGCATCATAATAATTTCTTTAGCGACATAATATGCTTCATTATCTTCACTATCTAATGACATATGAGTAATCTTATCTCCATCGCCAGCTTCTGAATAAAGATCTTTATCGATACGCATTTTATTATTACGAATTAAAGAGTTAGCACCTTCAAGAATATTATTAGTAGAGCGATAGTTACGATTCAAGATGATTGTTTTAGTTTCAGGAAAATCAGATTCAAAGTTAACGATGATATTTACATCAGCTCCACGCCAGGTGTAGATTGTTTGGTCAGGATCCCCTACAACATATAAATGTTTATGAGCAGAAGTTAAATATTTTATTAATTCATATTGTTTATTATCAACGTCTTGGAATTCATCTACTAAAACATATTCAAAACGTTTAGCCCATTTTTCTTTAATATTCGGGAATTGTTTAAAGATTCTTAAAGTAAATAAAATCAAATCATCAAAGTCCAAAGCAAATAATTGTTCCAAACGCTTTTGGTAATAATCATAAACTTTCGCTTTTTTAAGTTCATATTCATCAAGATATGCTAATTCACGAGCTTTAGATACTGAAATATCATTGGTTTTATTAGCACCGATATAATTGAGCATTGCGCTATATGAAATTGTACTCTTATCAATACCAATTTCTTTATAAGCCTCTTTTAAAATTTGATGTTGATCATTGGTATCACAAATTGTGAAATTACGAGGATAATTTAAAGAATTAATATCTTCGACTAAGATTCTTACACATAAAGAGTGAATGGTTGAAATAAAAGTACCTGCTCCTTGGTCTTTAAGCATTTCATTAATTCTACTTTTCATTTCATTGGCTGCTTTGTTGGTGAAAGTAATGGCTAAGATATGTTTAGGTAGAATATGTTTTTCTAAGATTAAATAAGCAATACGCATAGTTAAAACTCTAGTTTTACCAGAGCCAGCACCAGCAATAATTCTTAAATAAGAAGCATCATCGACAACAGCTTCTTTTTGTCTATCATTTAAATCATTAAAGGAAATCATTTTGTTACTCGCTTTCTACCTGTCTATTATACACAAGTTAAAACAAGGTCTTATTTATATCGTGTTATAATTTTAATATGTTTATTAGTAAAGATTTTAAAGCGTATAAGCTACTTGATAGTGGCGATAAAGAAAAACTTGAAAGTTGGGATGGAATTATCTTAAGACGTCCAGATCCAATGGCTATTTGGCCTAAAGAAAAACCTGAATTATGGGATAAAGCTGATGCCTTTTATCATCGCTCCCATCAGGGTGGTGGTAGCTGGGAATATTTCCGTAAATTACCAGCTAAATGGAATATTGCCTATAAAGATTTAACATTTAAAGTATCACCAACTGATTTTAAACATACCGGTTTATTTCCGGAACAAGCAGCTAACTGGGCTTTTATTAGTGAAAAGATTGAAGAAGGAGTAAAACAGGGAAGAGAAGTTAAGATTCTTAATCTTTTTGCATATACTGGAGCCGCTACAATGGTTGCATCTTTTGCTGGGGCAAAAGAAGTTGTTCATGTTGATGCATCTAAAGGCATGACCAACTGGGCTAAAGAAAATGCTCACTTATCTAATCTTGATGGCAATACAATTCGTTATATTGTTGATGATTGTTTAAAATTTGTAAAAAGAGAAAAGAAAAGAGGTCATGTATATGATGGCATTTTAATGGATCCACCATCATATGGCCGTGGACCAAATAATGAATTATTCCGTTTTGAAGATACAATTAATGAATTAATCGAAGAAACAATCAAGATTTTAAGTGATGATCCTCTGTTTTTCTTGATTTCTTCTTATACTACTGGTTATTCAACAACTGTTATGAAAAATGTTGTGGAAGCACATTTTAAGAAAATGCCTTATAAGACAATTGTTACATCTGAAGAGCTTGGTATTAAAGCTGAAAATTCCGAAATTATTCTTCCTTGCGGTATTGCGACAAGAGTTACTAAATGTTAGATGTAATATATGAAGATAACCATTTGTTGGTTGTTAATAAACCGATAAATGTTCCAATGATGGAAGATGAAAGTGGTGATTTAGATCTTCTTAATATGTGCAAAGCTTATATTAAAGAAAAGTATCATAAACCGGGTGATGTTTATCTTGGCTTAGTCCATCGTTTAGATCGCCCGGTTAGTGGTTTATGCGTTTTCGCAAGAACCAGCAAAGCAGCATCAAGATTATCTGATAGTATTCGCAAAGGTGAATTTATTAAAGAATATGAAGCAGTAGTAAGTGATAATGGCTTAAAGGATGAGGGTGTCTTCATTGATAAATTAAAGAAGGATCATCATAAAAATATGAGCTTTGTTGCAAGCGATGGGAAAGACTCTAAATTAAGTTATCAATTAATAGCTAGAAAAGATAATTTGGCTTTAGTTAGAATTCATTTATATACTGGGCGCTCTCATCAAATCAGAGTGCAGTTTAAAAGCCGTAATCATCCTTTATTCGGAGATCAACGCTACAATCCTAAAGCTAAAGTTGGGCAACAAATCGCTCTTCACTCTTGTTACTTAGCTTTTCCACATCCGACAAAAAAAGAAATGATGACATTTGAGAAACATGCCGAACGTTATCCGTTTGATATATGGAGGGAATATGAATAAAAGAAGAGTATTGAACCGCCAATTTGTAGTACTTCTTGCCCTGAGCTTAATTATTATTATTTCGATATTTAAAATACCTAAATACCGTAAAGAAGTTAAATTAAGCTCTCTTGGTTATCAAAAGGAAGAAGTAAAATTAATTTTTAAACGAAAATTAGATAAAGAAATTATTTCGAACGAATATTACAGTCCTTATTTAGCTTCATCTTTAGCTAAAGATGATTTTAAAGCTAAATATTTAGGCTTATATGCTGAAAGTGATGAAGTAAATGATAAAATCATTGCCTTATATGAAAGGCTTAAAGCTTTAAGGGCATATGATGATAGAGAATTAATTAAATTATTTGCTAATTTACCAACTTATGGTATTACACCACTTTTGGTATATGAAAAAGTAAATATTGAAGATTATATTTCAGATTATCAAAGCCATGAAGATAATAGCGCTGATAATTTAGTTTTAACAGCTAATTATTTATTTAAAGATTACAATAAGGCTGCTTTAATTGAAAATCCACAAGATGATAGCTATATTTCATTCCGTTATGGTTTAGGTGATTATGAACCTTCAAAATTAGTAACAATACCACAAAGATATGCTGTTAATGGTCAATCCTTAACATCTATTTCTTTAAAAGCATTTACCGATATGTGTGATGCACTTGCAAGGGATGTTAAAGGGGAAGGAATATATGCAGTTAATTCATATAAATCATACGCTTCGCAAGTTGATATTTATAAACGCTATGGTTTAGATGCTGATGATTATGTAGATCGTCCAGGATATAGCGATGCACAACTTGGTGAATCGGTTGAAGTTGTATCTTCACTTACTGCAACAATCAAAGATTTTGATACAACTGCATCATATAAATATCTTCTGGAACATGCCCATGAATTTGGATTCATCAATCGTTATCCTTTAGGCAAAGAAAAAGTTACTGGTTATAAAGGTAATCCATCATATTGGCGATATGTTGGTGAAGAGTTAGCTACAGCTATTAAAAAGAGTGGATTAACTTTTGATGAATACTATTACATGTATCTTTATAAGATTCCTGAAGTAACAAAATAAATCTTGAATAAGAGCTACCGAAAAGTTACAATATGAGTATATAAAGGTGGTAAACATCATGGAGAAGTTAATCAACGAAGGAGTTGTTTTAAATGTACCTCATTTAGCTGTGCTAGATAGTTTCTTTATGATGTTTGATGAAAAGTGAGCGTAATTGTGCGTTCACTTTTTTGTTTGCTGAAAAGGAGGAAATCATCATGGAAACAGTAAACAAGGAATTCTTTGATGCATGTGCGAAAGGAGATTTAGAGAAGGTAAAAGAAACACTAGCTAATGGTGCTGATGTTAATTACAAAAATGGCGATTCAAGAACTGGTTTAATGCGCTCAGCTAAACGTGGCTATAAAGAAATCGTTAAACTTTTACTTGAAAATGGTGCTGATGTTAGAGCTCGTGACAAAAATAATAAGACAGCTTTAATGGGTGCTGCTAAGAAAAATTATGTTGATATTTGTGAAATGTTACTTGAAGCAGGTGCAGATCCAAACTCACATGATAATAATGGACGTACAGCTTTAATGCGTGCTTCTTTTACTGGAGAACTTGAAACAGTTAAATGTTTAATCAATCACGGGGCAGAAATTGATGCTCAAGATAATAGTGGCCGTACCGCATTTATGGAAGCGGTATTAGCTGCTAAGGTTGAATGCATTCATTATTTACTTAATGAAGGTGCAAATGTAAATAAACAAGATAATAATGGCTGCACAGCTTTAATGCGTGCTGCATATGGTGGTTATAACGATTTAGTAATCTATCTCTTACATAAGGGCGCTGATAAGGAAATGATTGATAATAATGGTCACAAAGCAGTTCATTATGTTCGCACAGAAAACCTTGACCCTCTCAAGGAACTCTTAAAGTAGGTGATAATATGAAAGACTATCTCGCTAAAGACATTCGCAATGTCACTTTATTAGGACATGCCGGAAGTGGTAAAACTTCTTTACTTGAAGCTTGCTTATATTTAAATAAGCAAATTGAAAGAATGGGCAATGGTAAAGATGTACCATTAAGCCTTGATTTTGATGCTGAAGAAATTAAACGTAAACAATCAGTATTTACTAAAGTAATGCCAATCGAGTGGCGTAATTGCAAAATTAACTTCATTGATACACCAGGTTATCTTGATTTTGAAGGTGAAATGCTTTCAGGACTTGCGGTTGGTGATAACGCATTAATTGTTGTATCAGCTAAAGACGGTATTGAATCAGGTACTGAAAAAGCTTTCCGTTTAGCTAAGAAAAGAGCTTTACCTACTATTTTCTTCATTAATAAAATCGATGAGGAACATGCTGACTATGAAAAAGCTTATGAAGAATTAAGAGCTAAATTTGGTAAATCAGTCTTCTTATTTGAAATACCAATTATTGAAAATGGTCGTCCAATTGGTTCCATTAATATCTTGCGTAATAAAGCTTGGTATTATGATAATCTTCAGGAAAGCGAAGAAGTTCCAGAAAGCTATAAAGAACTTGTTGAAGCTCATTATAACGAAATCGCTGAAGCTATCGCTATGACTGATGATAGCTTAATGGAAAAATTCTTTGGTGGTGAAACTTTCTCACCTGAAGATTTAGCAGTTGGCATCTCCAAAGCTGTTAGAAGTGGTGAAATTTGTCCAGTATATTGTGGATCAGCCTTAAAAGGTGTTGGTGTTAGCCGTATCTTAGACCTTATTCAAGAATTCTTCCCAAGTTATGAAGAAGTGGGTGAAGTTAGAGCACAAGATGAAAAGGGTAATCCAATTACTTTAAAAACAGATGAAAACGAGGCTTTCTCAGCTGTTGTATATAAGACGGTTATTGATCCATTCGTAGGCAAGATTTCATATCTTAAAGTATTAAGTGGTGTTTTAAGTTCTGAATCTGATGTTTATAACTGGGAGAAAGATGCACCAGAAAAGATTTCTACAGTTTATGTTGTAAAAGGCAAAGTTCAGGAAGCTGTTGGTAAATTATTTACCGGAGATCTTGGTGCTGTTACAAAACTTACGGTTACTTCAACCAATGATACTTTATCAACTAAAGAAAAACCGGTTGTTTATCCAGATATTGAATTCCCAGAACCAATGCTTGGAGTAGCTATTTGGCCAAAGACCAAAGCTGATGAAGATAAGATGTCTTTCGCTCTTGCAAAGATTTTAGAAGAAGATAAGACACTTAAATTTGTTAAAAACGCTGAAACAAGAGAACAAGTTTTATATGCATTAGGGGATCAAGAAATTGATGTTGTATTATCTAAACTTAAAGCTAAATATAAAGTTGAAGTAGAAACAAGCGAACCAACTGTTCAATATCGTGAAACTATTCGTGGTAAAGCAGAAGTTCAAGGTAAGCATAAGAAACAATCTGGTGGCGCTGGTCAATATGGCGATGTATGGATTAGATTCGAGCCAAGTGATGAAGAAGAAATGGTCTTCACTGAAGAAATCTTTGGTGGATCTGTTCCTCGTCAATATTTCCCAGCAGTTGAGGATGGCTTACGTGAATGCATGAATAAAGGTCCTTTAGCAGGATATAAAGTAGTTGGTGTTAAAGCTACTCTTTATGATGGTTCATATCATGAAGTGGACTCAAAAGAAATTGCCTTTAAAGCTGCAGCACGTTTAGCTTATAAAGCAGGTATGCCATTAGCTAAACCAGTCTTACTTGAACCAATCTGTAAAGCAACAGTTGTTGCACCTGAAGAATATACTGGCTCATTAATTGGTGATTTCTCTAAACGCCGTGGTATTATTTTAGATAACCAAGTAGATGAAGACGGACAGATCATTATCGTAGCTGAGGTTCCAATGGCTGAAATGATGAAATATTCAACTGAACTCCGCTCGATGACTCAAGGCAGAGGAACTTATCGTATCGATTTTGAAAGATATGATGTAGCTCCAAATAATATCGCTGAGAAGGTAATTGCTGCTCGTAAAGCTAAATTAGAAGAAGAATAATTGTCCTCCTTTTACCATAACAATTGTGCAAAAGCCTCATTTCTGAGGCTTTTCACATATTTTTACAAATTTCTTCCAATTTTTTAAAAAAATCCATTGACACTATATCCTCCTTTTGGTAACATAAATGAGCACTGTTTGAGATA
>CAKUWO010000027.1 GCA_934699415.1 uncultured Erysipelotrichaceae bacterium | reverse complement strand
ATAATGACCCAGCAGCTGCTATGCGTTATACCGAAGCTCGTTTATCTAAATCAGCTGGATATTTATTGGAAGATATTGATTACAATACTGTACCAATGACCAATAACTATGATGATACCGAGCTTGAGCCAACAGTTCTTCCAGTAGCTTTTCCTTTATTGCTTGTTAATGGGGCAACAGGTATTGCATCTGGTTATGCTACCAATATCGCTCCTCATAATATGGGTGAAGTAATTGATGGTACTATTTATCGTATTTTAAATCCTAATTGTTCAATTGAAGATTTAGAGATGTTTATTAAAGGTCCTGACTTTCCAACAGGTGGTATAGTTCAGGGCAAAAAAGAAATAGATCACATCTTTAAAACGGGTAAAGGCCGTGTTATTGTTAGATCTAAAGCTATTATTAAAGAAGCTAAAACGGTTAATCAAATAATCATTAGTGAAATACCTTATGAAGTCATTAAATGTGATTTAGTTAAGCAAATTGCTAATATTCGTTTAGATAAGAGTATTGATGGTATTGTTGATGTAAGAGATGAAAGTGATCGTAATGGTTTATTAATTGTTGTTGATATCAAAAAAGATGTTGATGCTAATTTAATTCTTAATTATTTATATAAGAATACAAGCTTACAGATTTCTTATACCTACAATATGATTGCTATTATGGATCATCGCCCGGTTTTAATGACTTTAGATAAATGCTTAGATGCTTTTATTTCCTTTAGAAAAGAAGTTGTTATTAATCGTACTAAATTCTTATTGGAACAGAAAAAGAAACGTATTCATATCTTAGATGGTTTAATGAAGGCTATTTCTATTCTTGATGATATTATTGAGCTTATTAAGAGTAGTAAAGATAAAGCTGATAGTAAAAGAAAGATTTGTGATGCTTTCCTTTTTAGTGATGTACAAGCCGAAGCAATTGTAACAATGCGCTTATATCGTTTATCGAATACTGATATTACAGCTTTAAGAGAAGAATATGTTAATTTAAATCGCGAAATTAATGAATTAGAGACCATTCTTTCAGTAGAGGATGTTTTGCATCACGTTATTATTAATGAGCTTAAAGCGATTAAAGAAAATAATCCAACACCACGTCGTAGCTTAATTGAAAATGAAATTGAAGAAATCGTTATTGATAAGAAAGCGATGATTAGTGCTGAAGATTGTTATATTTCTTTAACACATGATGGTTATTTACGTCGATATAGTGAAAGAATCTATTCCTCAAATGCTGAAACTTTCCCTTATTGCAAAGAAGGGGATCAAATTATTGGTATTAGTAAAGCTAATAGTTTAGATACTTTATTAATCTTTTTAGAGAATGGTGAATATGCATGCTTACCAGTACATGAAATTGAAGACACTAAATGGAAAGATATTGGTAGTCACTATTCATCACTTGTTAAGGGAAGTCATGGACATATAGTTTCAGCTATGATTGTTAATGATTTTAATACCGGTGCAAGCGTTATTACCATATCTAAAAATGGCATGATTAAAAAAACAATGATTAATGAATTTGTTTTAAATAGATATAGTAAAACAGCTGTTGCGATGAAGTTAAAAGACAATGATGAGCTTATTAAAGCTTTAGTATCATATGATGAAGAAGAAATTTTATTGGTAAGCAAAGATGGTTATTATAACCGCTATTCATCACTTGTTTTAAATCCTTTAGCACCTAAAGCAATGGGTATTAAAGCGATAAATGTTAAGGATGATGAAGTTGTAGATGCTATATTAATTCAAAATTTAAATGATGATTTATTAATTAGAGCTGCTACTTCTTTTAAACGTCTTCATCTTAAAGATCTAGTTCTCACATCTCGTGCTACAAAGGGCAATCGTCTATTTAAACAAAGGAAGAGCAATCCATATATTGTAAATAATATTTATGAAGTTAATAATTCTTCTGCTTATTATGTTATGAATGAAGAAAAGACAATACTTGAGGCTAAAGATGTTTCTTTGCTTGGTATTGATGCTACATTTGCGAAAGCTTTGGATTATAATGATGATTATTACTTATTAAGTAGTAATAATAGTGAGATTGAAACGGTAAAAATTATTCCGATGACTACTAAGAAAGAAATAGCCTCATATGGGCAAATGGAATTATTTGAAGATGAGTAAATATGTCCCAGATCTTTTAGTTGATAAATTAGATGATATAAATCTTTTAGCTTTAAAAGAAAAAGGTATTAATTATTTGCTTGTTGATGTTGATAATACGCTTGTTGATTTAAGAAGTGAGGAACCAACATCTTCCGCTTTAATTTTTTTAGAAAAAACAAGAGATAATGACATTCATGTGATTTTAATTTCCAATAATTTTAAAAAAAGAGTTTCTAATTTAGCTGATCGTTTTAAAGTTCCTTATATTTCTTTCGCTTTAAAACCTTTTCCATTTCTCTATAAGTGGATTATGAAGAAATATAAAGTGACAAAAAATGAATTAGCTGCTATCGGAGATCAAATATTTACTGATATTGTTGGTGCTAAAAATATGGGTATTTATGCGATATATGTTAAACCATTTAGTGATAATGATCGATTAACTACCAAAGTTTTAAGAAAGTTTGAAAGGAGGATTCTTAAATGAAGAAATGTAAAGGATGTGGAGTAGAGATGCAAAATATTGATAATAAAGCATTAGGTTATACTCCTGATTTAGAAAAAGATTATTGTATGCGTTGCTTTAGATTAACGCACTATAACGACGCTATGATTGATACAAGAGAGATGTTTAATGAAGACCCTTTATATAAAATAGCTCTTGAAAAAGAAAAAGCTTTAATTGTTTATGTAATTGATATCTTGTCTTATTCAGCTTTCTTAAATACAATGCCATTAAGAAATTATAAGAATCATCCTTTTGTATTATTAATCAATAAGATTGACTTATTACCAAAGAATGCAAACTTTGAAAAGATTGAGAAAAGAATTATTAATGATTTGCAAAAAGAAATGAATGGTTTAGATTTAAAAGCAGTATTATTGTCACGCAAGAATGATCCTTATTTTAAAGAATTATTCTTTGAAACATTAGATGAAATTGGTATTAAGGAAGTTATCTTCGCTGGCTCCTTTAATGCTGGAAAATCTACTCTTTTAAATAATTTATCTTCATCTAAGACTTTTACAAGTTCTTCATATCCAGGAACTACTTTAGACTATAATGAAATCACAATTGATGATTATACTTTCTATGATTCTCCAGGATCTTTAGATAAGCATAATTTCTTAATGAATGTACCGTATGAATACTTAGTTGCTTTATCACCGCAAAAGTGCCTTAAACCAGCTGTTTATCAGCTCTATGAGCCTCAATCTTATATTATTGATGATTTATTAAGACTTGATGTTGATACCCATTCTAACTCCTCAATTGTTTTCTATATTGGTGCCGATTTACCATTACATCGCACTAAGAAAGAAAAAGCTGATGCTTATATTTTTAATCATCATGATGAATTTAAATATCATATAGATAATAAAGTTGAATATCATTTCAATAATATTAAAAGATTAGATTTTGAAATTGATGGTTTTGGTTTTGTAACATTAAAAGATATTAAAGAGGCTACTTTCTATTTACCAGAAGGTACTGCTATCTATCCTAGAAAGGTTTTATTATAATGCTTAACGGAAAACAAAAAAGATATTTACGTGCTTTAGGAGCACAAGAAAAAGCGATTTATCAAGTAGGTAAAGAAGGACTTTCTTTAGCTCTTTTAGATGGCATTGCTCTTGCTTTAAAGAAAAGAGAATTAGTTAAAGTTGCTATTCTTAAAACATGTGATTTAGAAACACAGGAAGTAGCTATTGAAATTGCTGCCGGTACAGGAAGTGAAGTAGTTCAAATTATTGGTCGTACTATTCTTTTTTATAAGCCTTCCAAAGAGAAAGTTATTAAACTTCCATGATCTATATTGTTGAAGGAGAATTTGCTCCTTTAAATCTTCAACAGTTTGATTATTTAGTTAAACATCATTCTGTACATGATGGTTTTTATTATCTTCATTTAGATAAGAGTTCATTATTTTATGAGATTAATAAAAAATTATTAAAGAAGCGTCATTATTTGAAAGAATATCATGATGAAGTAGGGGAAAAGCTTAATTTATTTAATTTAGATTTAGTTTTTAACTTTGATAATATGTCTTGTTATCATGATTTAACTAAAAAGATGATTATGAATAATCCTTCATTAATTAAAATTTTATTAAAACCAATGGTTAGTGAACACCGTTATCTTCATTCTTTATCGGTTGCTGAAACAGCTGCTTTGTTAGCTTCTAGATATCATATAGATACTAAAAAAGCTTATATTACTGGTTTATTACATGATGTATGTAAAAACTTTAATGAAGAAGAATGCGATTTATATTTAAGATACTATGACCAAGACAAATTAAAAGCACCCTTACCAATTAAACATGGATATGTAGCTACTTATTTCTTAAAAGAAAAATGTAATTATTATCAAAAAGATGTTTTAAGAGCGATTTATCATCATTCTGATGGTGACTATAATAGTAAGCTTGGGATGATTATTTATATTGCTGATAAAAGAGAACCTTTAAGGAATTTAAATGATGGTTTATTAGAGCTTAGTTTAAATAATTTATATGAAGGTTTTAGATTACTTAAAGAAGATGTATTAAATTATCTGGAGAAGAAGAATGGATAAACTATTAGAATTTGTAATGCAAGTAGCAGATGATAAACTTGCTCAAGATATGGTCGTATTAGATTTTAGAGGGCAAAGTGCTTTTACGGATTATTTTATTATCGCTTCTTCTTTTAATGAGCAACATGCTTCTGCTATTATTGATGAAGTTGAAGCTAAAGCTTTAAATGCTGGCTATGATGTTATAGTTAAGGATAAACAAAAGGGTAGTGGTTGGTTTTTGATTGATATTGAAGGAATTGTACTTCATGTCTTTTATAATAATCAGCGTAGCTATTATGGATTGGAGGAGTTATGGAAGGATCTACTTATTCAAAAGAAGTAAAGAATTATGAATTGTTAGCTCAATATTATGATGAATTATTAATTGGTGATTCCTCTTATGAGCCTTGGCTTAAATATATTAATGCCCAAGAATATCAAACTGTTTTAGAATTGGCTTCTGGTTCTGCTGTTTTAGCTAAATTATTAAAGAAGCAGGGTAAAGATGTTGTAGCTAGTGATTTATCAGAGAAAATGATGGAAGTAGCACTTAAGAATGGTTTTGATGGTGAATATCAAATCATCAATATGGTTGATTATAAATTAGAGCGTCATTTTGACCTTGTATTATGTATTCTTGATAGTATTAATTATCTAGAAGAGGATGAATTATATTCTTTTTTTAAAGCAGCATATAATCATTTAAATAAAGGTGGACGCTTTATCTTTGATTTACATTCTTTGAAACGTTTAAATGAATTTAAAGATGAATATGTTGAAGAAGGTAATCTTTTAGATGGTACAGCATATCAATGGACAATTCTTTCGGATACATATGAGAAAACATTATTAGAAAACTTTGTCTTTTATACCGCTGATGGTATTGCCCTTGAAAGACATCAACAGAAAGTATTTGAACCAGAATTACTTATTAAGCTAATGGAAGAAATTGGCTTTAAAGTTACAAGAGTTGCTGATTTTATTCCTGATGAAAAAGAATTATTGATAGGAGAAAAATTATGATCGGTATTGTTGCAGCCATGGATGAAGAAATTGAAGCTTTTAAATCAATGGTTCCTAATCTCGCATATCATGAAGAAGATAATTTTTCTTATTATGATGGCAAGATCGATGATGAAGATATCATCTTAATTCAAAGCGGTATAGGCAAAGTTGGCTGTGCTTTAAATCTTACTAAATTAATCGAAAGAAAACATCCGGAATTAATTATTAATATTGGTTGTGCAGGCTCTTTAAAAAAAGATGTAAGAGTAAATGATGTTGTAATTGCAACTAAAACAGCTTTCTATGATATGGATGTGCCCGGATGGGAAAAGAGTTTTGATAATCCTAAGATTAATGCACTTGCTGATGAGAAATGTTTAAGTATTGCTAAAAACATTAAATTCCCATATCCTGTACATTTTGGTGAAATTGCTAGTGGTGATAGCTTTGTAATTAAGGGTTATTTGACAGATAAGATTTTAAAAGAATTTCCGACTGCGTTATGTGCTGAAATGGAAGCCGGAGCACTTGGTAGAGTATGTAATAGTTATCATATTCCTTTTATGATTTTAAGAGCTATTTCTGATGTCACAATTGAAGATGATAATGAAATTCAATTTGATGAATTTGTAATTAGCAGTTCCAAGCGCTCAGCTTTATTTACAAAATCATTTATTGAGGAATATCATGCAAGACATTAATAATTGTCCATATATCAATACAAGAGATTATATTTTATATCATGCTGGTGAATTAGGTTTATCAAGTGATGAATTATTAATTTGTTTACTTATTGATTTCGCTAATGAAAAGAATATTAATATAAATTATCAATATTTCATGAAAGCTTTAAATAAAGAAGAACAAGATATTGATATGATTTTAAAATCTTTAGTTACTAAAGCTATTCTTAAAATAAATGTTAAAAATGGTAGTTTTGATTATGACATTAGTGGTTTATTTAAAACAGAACCTAAGAGTTTAAATAAGCATAAAGATATTTTTGATATCTTCGCTGATGTTTTTGGACGTGATTTAAATGGCCAAGAAATGGAAAAATTAAATGATCTTTTAAATATTTATACTAAAGAAGATTTATTAAAAGCTTTAAGATTGGCTGATGCCTATCGTAAAAGAGATTTACTTTATATTGAAGGTATTTTAAAAGGAAGAAATAATGGATAAAGCATTAATCATCCATCAAGAATTATTTAAGCTTTTTCCAGATGCGAAATGTGAATTAGATTATCATAATGTCTTTGAATTATTGATAGCTGTCTCATTGAGTGCTCAAACAACCGATAAAAGTGTTAATAAAGTAACACCTATATTATTTAATAAATATCCTGATGCTTATTCATTAGCTCTAGCTTATATTGATGATGTGATTACTATTATTAAGCCTTTAGGTTTATATCACAATAAAGCTAAAAATATTATTGCCTTAGCTAATAGCTTAGTAGCTAATTTTAATGGTGTTGTGCCAAATAGTAGAGAAGAATTAATGACTCTTAATGGTGTGGGCAGAAAAACGGCAAATGTTGTACTTGCGGAAGGTTTTAAAATACCAGCTATTGGAGTTGATACACATGTAACTCGCGTTGCAGTTAGATTAAATTTAGCTTTAGCAAGTGATTCGATTTTAGAGATAGAAAAAAAGCTCATGAGTTTATATCCTCAAGAGCTATGGGGAACAATACATCATGAACTTTTATTATTTGGAAGATATTATTGCAAGGCCAAAAATCCTAAATGTACCAACTGTCCATTAAAAGCTTATTGTATTAATGAGTATGGTATAGTTTCTTAGAATGATAAATTGCATCTTCAGTTAGGTTAACACCTAACTTTTTAAATGTATTACGATCTACATCGGAAATAATAACTGTTGAATGTGCTTCTAAACCATTCATTAAGGGCAAAGCGTTTAAAGCTATTTGGCAAATTTCTGAAGTGGTTGATTCAATAGCTAATGCAGTAAGTACTTCATCGGTATGAAGGCGAGGGTTGTTACCTTTGAGGTAGGTTGTTTTTAAATTTTGTACAGGCTCAATAATATTAGAAGATAATAATTTAATATCTGGTAAGCCACCTAAGACTTTAAGAGTATTTAAAAGACATGAGCTACTAGCACCTAATAATTTAGAAGTTTTACCAAGAATGATACGGCCATCTTCTAATTCAATAGCTAATGCTGGTTCACCAGTTTTATTAGCTAATTTTTGGGCGGCTTGAACAACAGGGCGATAGTTTTTATCAACACCAGCTTTAGACATGATGAGTTCAAGTTTACCAATCTTATCTTCAGTTGAATCCCCTTTTCTTAAAGAAACAAGTTCATGATAATAACGTCTTACAATTTCTTTTTTAGCTGCATCTTTACAAACTTCATCATCACAAATGCAATCTCTAATTGTGTTAACACCCATATCGGTAGGTGATTTATAAATCGAAGTACCAGAAATACGTTTGAGTAAGTTATTTAAAACAGGAAATGCTTCAACATCACGGTTATAGTTAACAGCAATTTCGTTATAAGCTTCAAGATGGAAAGGGTCAATCATATTAACATCATTTAAATCAATTGTAGCTGATTCATAAGCTAAGTTAACTGGATGGTTAAGTGGCATATTCCAAACTGGGAAGGTTTCGAATTTAGCATATCCGGCGTTAATACCATTGATATAATCATGATAAATCAATGAAAGACAAGTAGCCATCTTACCAGATCCTGGACCTGGAGCAGTTACAACGATTAATTGTTTATCCGTTTTTAAATAATCGTCTTTACCAAAACCATCTTTCGATAAAATGAGTTCAATATCATTAGGGTAGTTATTAATTGGATAATGATAGGCAACCTTAATACCTGAATTTTCTAATTGTCTTTTTAATTTTTGAGCGGTTGGCTGTTTACGATAATGGGTAATAACAACTCCACCAATCTCTAAATCAACAGCTCTAAAAGCATCAATTAGTCGATAAAGATCTTGGGCATAAGTAATACCTAAGTCAGATCTAATTTTATTTTGTTCAATTTGATCAGCTGAAATAACAATAACCATTTCAGCCATTTCCTTAAGCTCAAGAAGCATTTGAATCTTTGCGTCAGGTTTATATCCTGGTAATACTCTTGATGCATGAAAGTCATCAAAAAGCTTTCCACCAAATTCTAGATAAAGTTTAGAGAAACGATTGATACGCTCACGAATCTTTTCAGATTGAATTTGTATATAACGTTCATTGTCAAAACCAAGTTTATTCATAAAAAAACCTCTCAACTTAATAATTATAACGCAGAAGAGAGGCTAAATATTTTTCTTTTTATTAAATTTTTCGAATAATGCCTAATGGTGTTGATTCGTGATCTTGTCCTAAAGGATTATCTTTTAAAATATGGGCAATTTCTTCTAAATCAAATGAATTATCAGAAGCACCTAATACTTTACCACCAAGGTCATTGATATCGACAATGAATACTGGATGTTTAATACGTTCACTTATTTCTTTAGCTACTTCATTTGGTCTAGCCGGTCCAAGTACAACATAGTGGTTATATGGTGGGATAGTGTTTGGTGTAGGGCCATCAATTGATGCAGCTTTATCACCAGCTACGATATAGAACCAACCTTTTTTACCGAAGAGTTTACCAATAGCACTACAGAAAGCAGCTAATAAGATTCTAAGTGTTCCACATTCTTTAATTGCATAATGCATTGTTTCAGGAATACCTAAACCAATACCATGAGGTGTTTTGGTTACAAATTTGGATAAGAATTTCGCAAGAGCAGATGGTTTAATTTCATCCATCGGAATAGCTCTTCCTTGGGTACATGCGACACATTTTTCAGAAATGAAAACCATATCGCCATCTTGTAATAAATTAGCGGTATATGAATCGATCAATGATACTAAATCATCTCCATTCATAAATACTTTTGTTTTGATTGGCAAACGCTCGTAGCAGTTACCATTTACATTAATGTCTTTTTCTTTTGTCATAATATTCACCGATAGAATGATAGCACATATAGAAAATAATCGCATGAAAAAATGATAGAATAGCGATATGAATTATTATGATGAACTATTAAAACAGTGGGATGAACTATATGAAGAGGGTAACTATACTAAACTTCGTGAATTAATGAATGTTGAATTAAAGATGCCTTATGTCCCTAAAGAACTATTAAATAAGATTGAAGAATTGGATGCTTTAATACCGAAAGAAAACAAAGAACATCATATATCATTAAATGATATTGAAAAGATGTTGAAAGGTGATGAAGAATGCCAAATGGCTGCTTGTTATGCCCTAAAAGAAATGAATTTAAGAAGTCATATAAATCTCTGTGAAGATTTTTTAATAAGCAAAGGCAACGAAAAAGCAAAAGCAATTTTAATCTATGCTTTAATTGAGCAGGAGATTAAAGAAGAAATTAAATGTATAAGACATGGTTTAGAAATTAATTTCACGCCAAGTTACATGTTGCTACCGCAAGATAGTGAAGGTTTTGCGCTTTGTTACAACGCTTTATGCCATTATTACGAGAAAGACCCATCATCTTTATCTTTAGCTTTACAATTATTGAGTGAAGAGGCGATTGATGCTTTACCATTGGATATTGATGAAAATGAAGGTAAAGAGGTTACTGAGCGTATTATTAAGCGTCTTAATGAGCTATTTTTATAGTTTTTAGTGGTACATCAAGGATATATTTGCTATAATTTTTTAGACTTTAAGGAGGAATAGCATGTCAGAGTATAAAAAAAGTGCCAATGCTGAGGTCACATTAACATGCACCGTAGAAGGTGATAAATGGCAGAATGCCCAGGATAAAGCTTTCAAGAAATTAGCTAAGAATGTTGAAATCAAAGGTTTCCGTAAGGGCCAAGCTCCATTACATATGATTCATAAAGCTTTACCAGAAGGACGTATTTGGCTTGAAGCAGCTGATGCTTTAGCACAGAGCGTACTTGAAGAAGCATTAAAAGAACATAATGTCGAATTAATTGATCGTCCACAGTTAAAACTTGATGATGCTAATGCTGAAAAGCTCGTTTTAACATTTGTTTGCCCAGTTAAACCAGATGTTGAAATCGAAAACTATAAAGGCTTAGGCTATCATGAAGAAGAAGCTGTAGTAACAGATGAAGATGTTGAAAAACAAATCAAAGCTTTCTTAGAATCTAAAGCTGAACTTGAATTAAAAGAAGATGGCGAAGTAGAAGAAGGCGATACAGCTGTTATCGACTACGAAGGATTCCTTGATGGAGTAGCTTTTGATGGTGGTAAGGATGAAAACTATAGCCTTGTTATCGGTTCACATTCATTCATTCCAGGATTTGAAGAACAACTTGTTGGTATGAAGTCTGAAGAAACAAAAGAAATTAAAGTTACTTTCCCTGAAGATTATCATGCTGAAAATCTTGCCGGTAAGGAAGTTACTTTCAAAGTTACTGTTCATGAAATTAAGAAGAAGGTTCTTCCTGAACTTACTGATGAATTAGTAGAAGAAGCAGGCATTAAGGATGTTCATACTGTTAGTGAATTACGTGAATATTTAAAAAATGGCATGACTCAGCAGCGCCAGAGAGAAAATGCTACTAAAGCACGTAATGAATTATTTGATAAATTAAATGAAATTGCTAAGATTGATGTACCAGAAGTTATGATTGAAGATGAACTTAATGGTATGGTAAATGAATATGAGCGCCAATTCACATATCAGCAGCAAGGTCTTTCATTAAATAATGAATTACGTAATATGTTAAAAGCTAACTTAAAAGATGAAGCAACTAAACGTGTTCGTATTTCTTTGATTATTGAAGAAATTGGTAAACGTGAAAATGTTGAAGTAAGCGATGAAGAAGTTGAAGCTGAATTTAATAAGCTTGCTGAAGAATATGGCATGAAAGTAGAAGATGTTAAACGTTCTATGCCAGCTAGCTTCTTAAAATCTGATATTCGTGACCGCAAGACTCTTGATATCTTAAAACAAGACTAAAAATTATTAAAAACACAAAAGGCGCGTAGCGTCTTTTGTTATCTTTGGAGGTATTGATGAAAGATAAAAACTTACCCCTATTATGTTCTCGAGGAGCAGTGGTATTTCCAGATAGTGAAGTAATCATTGAAGTTGGAAGAAAAATTTCTCTTGATGCAGTTGATAAAGCTTTAAAAGATAATTCTAATATCTTTGTAACAACTCAAAAAGATAATGATTTAGAAAACCCTAATATTGAAGATTTCTATACCTTTGGTACTATTTGCGATATTAAAAGCTATCGTCGTAAAGATGGCCATTATCGTGTGGTTTTTAAAGGTATTGAAAGGGCTGTTGCTAAAAATATTTATTTAAAAGATGACATCTTTATGGCTGATGTTCAAATTAAAGAAGATTATTTTGAAGATGAAAAACGTCTTACTAGTCTTTTTGATGAGACTTTAAATGCGATCGAATCTAATGCTGACTACATGACAGGATTAGATGATACTTCATTAATTACTAATAAGTTGCGTGGGGAAGTGCCAGCTAATACCTTAACTGACTACTTTGCTTCTTATGTTATTCTTGATGCTAAACGTAAACAGGCTTATCTTGAAGAATGCAATATTGAAAAACGTTTAAAGATGGTTTTAAGTGATATTAAAGCTAATCAACTATCTAAAGAAATTGATGATGAACTCAATGATAAAGTTAAATCTAATATCGAAGAATCACAAAGAGATTATTTCTTAAGAGAAAAACTTAAAATAATCAAAGAAGAATTAGGTGATATTGGATCTTCCAGTGATATTGAAGATCTTAAGAAATTAATTGAAAAGAATCCTTATCCTGATTATGTTAAGCAGAAAGCTAAAGAAGAAATCAAACGCTATGAAATGCTACCTCCATCTACTGGAGAAACAGGTGTAATTCGTAGTTATCTTGATTGGCTTTTAATGACTCCTTGGTATCAAAAATCAGAAGATAATAATGATCTTAATAATGCTACTACTGTTTTAGATGAAGACCATTATGGGCTTGTTAAAGTAAAAGAAAGAATTTTAGAATATTTAGCTGTCAAACAAATGACCAATTCTTTAAAGAGCCCTATTATTTGTCTTGTTGGTCCACCAGGTGTTGGTAAGACATCACTAGCAAAATCAGTAGCTAGAGCACTTAATAGAAGCTTTGTTAAAGTATCTTTAGGTGGTGTTAGAGACGAAGCTGAAATCAGAGGACATCGTAGAACCTATTTAGGTGCAATGCCTGGAAGGATAATTCAAGGAATGCGAAGAGCAGGTACTTTGAATCCGGTTTTCTTACTTGATGAAATTGATAAGATGGCTTCTGATTTTAAAGGCGACCCAAGCTCTGCAATGCTTGAAGTATTAGATCCTGAACAGAATATGTCTTTCTCAGACCATTATCTTGAAGAACCATATAATTTAAGTGATGTTTTATTTATTGCAACTGCTAACTATATAGAAAATATTCCCGCTGAACTTAAAGACCGTTTAGAAATTATTGAATTAAGTTCTTATACTGAACTTGAGAAATTAACAATTGCTAAAAAACATTTAATTACAAAACAACTTGAAATCAATGGTTTAAAGAAATCGCAATTTAAGATTGATGATGAAACTCTTTTATATCTTATTCGCCACTATACAAGAGAAGCGGGTGTAAGACAGCTTGAAAGAGTTATCGCATCTTTATGCCGAAAGACGGTTTTAGCTTTGCTTAAGGGTAAGAAACAATCGGTTAAAATTACTTCTAAAAAGATTAATGAATGGTTAGGCAATGAAAAGTTTGAATATGGTATTAAAGAAAAGAGAGACCAAGTGGGAGTTGTAACGGGATTAGCTTATACTTCATTTGGTGGCGATATTTTAGAAATTGAAGTTAATTATTTCAAAGGTAAAGGACGTCTTGTAATAACAGGACAACTTGGAGAAATCATGAAAGAATCAGCTCAAATTGCTCTAGATTATATTAGAGCTAATGCGAAACTATTTGAAATTGATGAAAAAATCTTTGAAGAAAATGATATTCATATTCATGTACCTGAAGGAGCAGTTCCAAAAGATGGCCCATCAGCCGGTGTAACTTTAACTACTGCATTAGTTTCAGCTTTATCAAAACGCAAAGCAAGATGTGATATCGCAATGACAGGTGAAGTCACTTTAAGAGGTAATGTATTACCAATTGGCGGTTTAAAAGAAAAATCTTTAGCTGCTAATCGTTCAGGTATTAAAACTATTTATATTCCAAAACAAAACGAAAAAGATTTAATTGAACTTCCAGAAGTTGTCAAAAAAGAGATAACTTTCATTCCAGTAGAAAGGGTTGAGCAGATTTTAGAAACTGCTTTATTGCCAAAAAATGGTTGAATTCATTAAAAGTTGTAAAGATTATTTAGAATATCCACCAAGCAACAAAGAATTTCTTTTAGTTGGTCGTAGTAATGTTGGTAAATCTTCAATTATTAATGCCTTATATAATCAAAAGATTGCTTATGTAGGAAAAACACCAGGTAAGACTAGAATGTTGAACTTTTTTGAAGTTGACGATTATACCTTTACCGATGCTCCTGGCTATGGTTTCGCTAAACGTGACTTTGATGAACAAGAAGAATATCGTTTAATGATGGAAGATTATTTTACACACCGTGTAGAATGTAAGATGGTAGTCTTGCTTGTAGATGCTAGAAGAGTAACAGAAGATGATATCGCAATGATGGATTTTTTAAGACATTATTCATACAAAGTAATTACTATTATGACTAAAGCTGATAAATTAAAGCGTAATGATATTAATAAAGCCAAAACAATGGCTTCTAAAGCTTTAGGATTGCCACTTAATGCGATTCTTTTATCAGATAAAGAACGTACCGACTATAATGCTTTAAGAAAACATCTTGAAAATGAATTAAATCTTGCTTAAATTAAAAGCTCTTGTATTTTTTATTACATTCTTTATAATGTAAACAAAGCGATAAAAAGAAAAAAGTTATTAGCAGTGACACCAAGAAATCTCTTGTTAGATGCGAAAGAGACGTATGTTAATAATCGAAGTCATCTTTTTGCTTCTTTACTGAAATAAGAGTAAGTAAAGACGTCTTCCGCGTTAAGGAATAGAGGCAATATTTAATTGCGAAATTAGGTGGTACCACGTTAATATAACGTCCTTTGATAGGACGTTTTTTATTTATAGGGAGGATGATTTATGTTAAAAAACAAATATAACCACAATGAAGTTGAACAGGGCAAATACACTAAATGGATTGAAAAAGGTTATTTTACCGCTGGTGATATCTCAAAAAAACCATATTGTGTTGTAATTCCACCACCAAATGTTACTGGTAAGTTACATATTGGGCATGCTTTTGATAACTCTATTCAAGATCTTTTATGCCGTTATCATCGTTTAAAAGGTGAAGATGTTTTATATCTTCCTGGTATGGACC
>CAKUWO010000026.1 GCA_934699415.1 uncultured Erysipelotrichaceae bacterium | reverse complement strand
ATTTGGGATAAAGAAACAGGTACACCAATTTATAATGCTATTGTTTGGCAATGTCGTAGAACTGCAAACTATGCTGATGAATTAAAGAAAGATTATGCCGAATTATTTAGAAATAAAACAGGTTTAATGATTGATGCGTATTTCTCAGCTACAAAACTTAAATGGTTATTGGATAATGTTCCAGGAGCTAGAGAAAAAGCCAATAATAATGAGTTATGTTTTGGTACAGTCGATACTTGGTTGATGTATCGTTTAAGTAAAGGCAAAATCTTTGCAACTGATTATTCTAATGCTTCGCGTACAATGTTATTTAATATCAAAGAACTTAAATGGGATCAAGAAATCTTAGATATCTTGGATATTCCTTTATCGATTCTTCCAGAGGTAAAAGATAGTGCTTCGTTATTTGGCTATACTGATGCTTCTTTCTTTTCTAAAGAAATTGCAATATGTGGAGTAGCAGGTGACCAACAAGCAGCTTTATTTGGTCAAATGTGCTTTAAAAAGGGTGAGGCCAAAAATACTTATGGTACTGGTGGATTCTTATTGATGAATACTGGTAGCGATTTGGTATTAAGTAAAAATGGTCTTATTACCACC
This sequence comes from uncultured Erysipelotrichaceae bacterium, assembly GCA_934699415.1. Classification (GTDB taxonomy): domain Bacteria; phylum Bacillota_I; class Bacilli_A; order Erysipelotrichales; family Erysipelotrichaceae; genus RGIG5669. The sequence goes on along the minus strand of CAKUWO010000026.1, from coordinate 16,335 downwards.
ATTGGTTGGTATATTGATGGTAAGGTTACTTATGCTCTTGAAGGTTCGATATTTGTTGCTGGAGCTGCTATTCAATGGCTAAGAGATGAATTACATTTAATTGATTCAGCTTCTGATAGTGAATATATGGCTAGCAAAGTAAACGATACCAACGGATGTTATGTTGTACCAGCATTTACTGGTCTTGGTGCTCCATATTGGGATCAATATGCAAGAGGCACAATTGTTGGTATAACGCGTGGTGTGAATAAATATCACATCATTAGAGCTACTTTAGAATCGATTGCATATGAAGTTAAAGATGTTTTTGAGGCAATGGAAAATGATGCTCATATTACTTTAAGTAAGCTTAAAGTAGATGGTGGGGCAAGTGCTAATAATTTATTATTACAAATGCAAAGTGATTTGTTAGGCGTTAATGTTTGTCGTCAAAAGATGAAAGAAACAACTGCTCTAGGTGCTATGTATTTAGCAGGTATTGGCTCTTCTTTATTTACTATTGAAGATCTTTTAAAGATGAAAAAAGAAGTAGATGAATTTGAGCCTAAGATTGATGAAGAATTAAGAGCTAAAAAGATTAAGAATTGGAAAAGAGCTGTTGAATATGCCAAAGGTTGGGCATATGAGGAATAGCTTATATTTGCCTTTTATTATCTAGTCTGTTATTATTTTAATCATAAATTATTGAAAGGAAGGAAATTACGTGGACGAGAACCCTTTGCCCAATATATGTATTTTTTGTCTATTAAACAACTCTTGTTTTAAAGGAGTGCATCATGAATAACCAAACGCTTATTATTATACTTGTAGTTTTGGTTATTCTATCAGCATTCTTTTCAGCTACCGAAACTGCTTTTTCAAGTCTTAACAAGATACGATTAAGATATTTAGCCAATAATGGCAATTCAAAGGCTGAGAAGACACTTCAATTGGCAGAAAACTATACTTCTCTTCTTTCTACGATATTAATCGGGAATAATATTGTTAATATCTTGTCAGCATCCTTAGCGACAGTTCTTTTTACTAATCTTTTAGGTGAAAAGGGTGTAGGCGTATCAACAGTGGTAATGACTATTGTTGTCCTTATTTTTGGTGAAGTAACGCCTAAAACTGTTGCGAAAGAGATTCCTGAATCTTTTGCAATGTTTGTAACAGCGCCTATTAATATTTTAGTTAAAGTCATGACACCTATTTGTTTCTTATTTGAAAAATGGAGTGATTTTATTAATGGCTTCTTTAAGAATGAAGATGGTGATAATTTTAGATCCGAAGAATTTATTACAATGGTTGAAGAAGCTCAAGAAGATGGTGATATGGATGACCATGAAGCTGATTTATTAACGAATGCGATTGAATTTAATGACTTGGATGTTAGAGAAATCTTAACACCTCGTGTTGATGTTATTGCTGCTGAAGTAAATATGTCACAAGATGTCATTGAAGAGATGTTTAGACTTAATGGTTTCTCTAGATTACCAATTTATGAAGGCACCATTGATAACATTATTGGTGTTCTTCACGAAAAGGATTTCTATTATTTATTTTATAAAGACAGTAAAAAAACAATTGGTGATATTATTAAACCAGTTTTATATACTAGTCCTCACGTAAAGATTTCAGCTTTATTAAGACAACTACAAAAAGAAAAGACCCATATGGCTGTTGTAATTGATGAATACGGTGGAACAGCAGGCATTATCACTATGGAAGATATTCTTGAAGAATTAGTTGGTGAAATCTATGATGAACATGATGAAATTGTTGAATATTATAAACGCCTTAATGATAACGAATATCTAGTTAAAGGTGATGCTGAAATTGATGATGTCTTTGACTATTTTGATATCGATGAAGATGAAGATCACAATTTCAATACTGTTTCAGGTTGGGTAATTCATAATATAGATCGTATGCCTCAGGTAGGCGATGAATTTGATTACAAAAATATTCATGTAACAGTAACGGAAGCCGACAATAAGAAGGCTTTAGAAGTAAAAATGCATTTTAATGATAAAAAAGAAGAGGAAGACTAATTATCTTCCTCTTTTAAATAATAGTGTCTAATTGGTACTAAATTATCATCTAATTCATAACAAATAGGATTACCAGTATCGATTTCAGTTGCGACAATCTCTTCTTCATTTAGATTATCTAAATATTTAACTAAAGCTCTAATAGAATTACCATGTGCTACGACAATGACTTTATGTTTATTTTTTAAAGCTGGGGCAATTTCTTCTTCCCAATATGGGAGAACACGATTAATAGTATCAATAAGATTTTCAGATTTAGGTAAATAACGATTACTTAAGTCTTTATATAAAGGATCATTTCCAGGATAACGTGGATCATCAAGTTTTAATTCTGGTGGTCTAACACTGGTTGAGCGACGCCATAATTGAACTTGTTCCTTACCATAGTCTTTAATGGCTTGGTCTTTATTTAAACCTTGTAAAGCACCATAATGTCTTTCATTTAAACGCCAAGTAGAATGAATCTCAATATCATTTATATCCATTTCTTTTAAGATATGATCAAGTGTTTCAATACTTCTTTTAAGTAATGAAGTATAAGCTAAATCGAAAGTGAATCCTTTTTCTTTTAAAACTTTACCAGCTTCAATAGCTTCTTCAATTCCTTTTTCAGTTAATTCAACATCAGTCCATCCAGTGAATTTATTTTCTAAATTCCATTGACTTTGTCCATGTCTTACTAAAACTAATTTAATCATTTATTTACCTCTTCAATTTCTTCGTTTTCAACAATCCAGATAGGATTAGCTAGATATTCTCTTCCTTTAAAATAATCATTATTCATAACTAAATATGAGTAATTGATAGCATTTTTAACTTGTTTATTAATTTTTTCAATTTCTTCTTCGCTATATTCTTTACCATTGAATGATGTGAATTTATTGCTAGATAATTGATAGATACCATCTTTATTAATCCAGTCGCTATTAGGATATATAACAAGTGAATCATCAAGAACTATATCTTTGCCAACATATAATCGGGCATCGTAATTTAAGTTAAATAAATTAGCAATAGTTGGTACTTGGTCAAAAGTAGAATTGACCGTTTTAATTTCTTTTTTCTCTTCACCATTTAAATAGAATAAGAAAGGAGTTAAATCAGCACCATATAAGTTATTACGATCCACTAGTTTAGTGTTATCGGTAAGATATGAAACATTTATCTTAAATGGATGATGATCAGAATATAAAGAAATAACAGTATCTTCAAGATGGCCACTATCTTCAAGTAATTCAAGTAATTTAGCTAATGATTTATCAAACTCAATAGCTTTTGAAAGATAACGTTTTAATTCAATTGGATAATCCGGATGAACTGCGCTAACTTCTTTTAAATAACGATCCCCAAGATTAGATGAAGAATCATAAGGCCAATGCATTGAACTTGTAATAATAAAAGCAAAGAATGGTTCATCACTAATAAATTCAGGGAAAGCTTTTTCAATTAATGTTTCATCGCTTTGCCAACCACCGATTAAAGGAATTTTTAAGTCATCTACATCTTTAAATGATGAGAAGCCAAATGATAAATGTTCCTTGTGACGATCATAATATTGATCATTCCAATTGTGGTATGAGCTAGCTTTATAACCTTTATTAACGAATAAATTAGCTAAAGCTTCGGGATATTTGTTGCCTGGTACTTTATTAGGGGTACATACATCATTAAATGGTACAAGAGATGTATTAGCGATAAATTCTGATTCTCCTGTTGTGCATGAATATTTAGGAGTATAGTGCTTATAATAGCTTCTTCCCTCAGTAAACATCTTATATAAAGTAGGCGTTAAATCTTTATCTACTGCTACATAATCCAAAGATTCTACAAGGAAATAGATAAAGTTTTTGCCTTCGTATAAACCAGTATCATCATTTTTAGTATTAATATCCTTAGATTTTAAATAATTATCAATAGTTAAAACACGCTCATCTTTTTCATTTTTGATATCTTTAAGCCATCTAGTTTCATCAAGAATATAAGTTGTTTCTTTTGGTTCTTCCTTTTCTACAGGAATATCGATTGTTACATTTTCTTTTGATGGTTTTATAACATTAGCAATATCTCTTATAAGAAAGTGTGATAAGCCGATACGATTTAATAAGAATTCGGTATTATTAGAACTTATGTAATGCTCATTAAGTAAAGTAGGGTTTACATCGATGTCAAAACATAAGAAAGTTAAGATAAAGGCGATTGATGCAATAATCAAAGGTTTAATACGATTGATTGTTTTCTCTTGCTTATGAGTAATAATTGAATAAATAAGATATATAACAAATGGTAAGAATAATAAATAGTAAGAATATAAAGCATCTTGGATAAATTGCAAGACATAACTACTAATTCTTGTGGCACCATCACTAACAGCAGCGAATGAATAATAATTATCTAACAGATGTTTAAATTCTAATTCTGCAAAACCATAACAACCAAAGAATAATAAAACAAGACTGATAATGACTATTTGTCCTTTTATAAATGAGCTTAAGACATAAATTAAAGAATATAAGCCCAGCATAAAGAAAAAGGAGCGTAAGAAGATATCGATTGTATAAGTATTAAAAGCGATAAGATGGAAGAGAATTTCAATTAATTCAAAGCATAATAAGCCGACTAAATAATCTATAGATAGTTTTTTCATCATAAAACAATTTTAGAAGATGGAATGATTGATGTCAAAGAAGATGTGTTATAATTTCTACAATATGAAAACTTATGCAATGATGGTATTAGGCTGCAAGGTTAATGATTATGAAGCGGCCTTTGTGGAACAAGAATTAAATAAAGATTATCGTAAAGTTTCTTTTAATGAGGTAGCAGATATCTATCTTATTTTTACTTGTGCTGTAACAAATGTTGCAGAATCAAAATCACGTAAATTTATAAGACAAGCTAAAAGATTAAATCCTAATGCATATATTGTAGCTATTGGATGTTATGTCCAAACTAGTCCTAATGAAGAAGTATTTGAAAATATAGATCTTTTAATTGGCTCGCAAGAAAAGAATAAGATTAAAGAATATATTGACGAAGGTTTAAAAAAGAATACTATTAAGCCTTTAGATAAGCCTCAATTTGAAGAGATGATTGTCCATGAATATGCAAGAAAGGGTAGAGCTTTCCTAAAGATTCAAGATGGTTGTAATCAATTTTGTAGCTATTGCATTATTCCATATGCTAGAGGAAGAGAAAGATCTGCAGACCATAATCATGTAATTGAAGAGGCTAGAGAATTATCACTACATTCTAAGGAAATTGTATTAACAGGTATTCATACTGGACGTTATTTTGATGGTGAATATCATTTAATTGACTTATTAAAAGAATTAGTAAAAATTGATACTCTTAAAACAATACGTTTATCTTCGATTGAAATTACTGAAATTCATGATGATTTAATTGAATTAATGGCTAATAATCCTAAGATTGCTCGACATTTACATATACCTTTACAATCAGGCTCTACTAAAGTTTTAAAAGATATGCATCGCCCATATGATGTTGAATACTTTTTAAAGCGCATTGCAGAGATTAGAAATAAAATCCCTGGTATTTCTATTTCAACCGATTTAATTGCTGGATTTCCAGGAGAGAGTGATGAAGATCATCAAGAGACTTTAAATACCTTAGGAAAAGCTCAATTCTCATTTATTCATCTTTTTCCATATGCTCGAAAAAAAGGCACTTTAGCTGATAATAGGGATGATTTTGTTGATAGCAGAATCGTTGAAAAAAGAATTAATGAAATCAATGAGCTCGAGCTTAAATATAAAACCGCTTATAAAGATTCAAGACTTAATACTATTACCAAAGTTTTTATAGAGCGTAATTTAAATGGCATTTCTTATGGTTATTCTTCGGAATACCTAAGGGTTGAAATAGAAGGTAGTTATCCTGCAGGTGTTTTATTAGAAGTTAAAATCATTGCAACTGATCCCTTTGTGAAAGGGGAAGTAATAAATGTTATTGAGTGAGATTTTTAAAAGTGCGCCCGATATTGAAATTGAAATGATTTCATGCGATTCAAGAATGCCAATGCGCAAAGCTTTATTCTTTTGTGTTCGTGGTATTCGTTATAATGGTCACGATTATATTGAAGAAGCATATAAAAATGGTGCGATAGCAGTTGTATATGATGAAGATATTAAGACTGATCTTCCTTTAATTTATATTAAAGTAGCTGATTCGCTTAATTCTTTAAACATGGTTGCTGCTACCTTTTTTGGGAATGCTTCAAATCATCTTGAAAATATTATCTGTGGTGGTAATTATAATCGCTCTTTTATAACTTATGGCATAAAAGATGTAATATCTGATTTTCATCCTGCAGGATATATTGGTTCTTTTGGCATATCATATAACGATAATGATATCTATTCACGAGTTCCAACTGTCGGTATTATTGAAAACCAACGTCTTATTGAAAATATGGTCAAAGATGGTGTTTTAAGTTGTAGTTATGAAATGGATTTCTCAGCGATTGAGTTTAAGCGCCTACAAGCTATTAAACATGATTGTTTTGTTTATACTGGCACTGATAAGAAGTCATATGAATACGAAGAACATCAGAATGAATATATATCATCATATTGTAATTATCTAAATGAAATTAATAAAATAACTGATATCATCATCAATGCTGATGATGATTATTATGACTATTTTAAAGATAATCTCAACAAATCTTATGTAACATATGGTGCAAATGATGATTGTGATTATCAATATTTCAATATTCAATATAGCTATGATGAAACTATCTTTACTCTAAGAACAAAATCAGATGATTATTTGATTAATTCACCTTTAATTGGTTTATCAGGTGTATCAATCTTAACTTGTATTGCAGCATGTTTAATTGAAAGAGGATATCCAGCTGATGAAGTAGTTAAAAATTTAGCTACCTTGAAATATCCTGAAGGTAATTATGAGCGTATTGAAGATGGTCAAAACTTTCATATCTTAATTGATAAAGCAGCGTCTTTATCAGCTATTGAAGATGTATTAGACTTTGCAAAGTCTAATACTGATACTTATCATCGTATTATTGTAATATTTGGCATCTCCCTTAAAATGGATAAAGCTTTTAAAAAAGGTGTAGCTGAACTTATTAATAATTATGCTGATGAATTAATTCTTACTGAGAATGATTATGGTGATCAAGATTTGGATAGTTTAAATGATTCACTCTTAAATAAGATTAACTTAGAGAATGTATTAGTTATTGAAAATCGAATAGACGCAATTAATTTATCTTTAGATTTAATAAATAGCAATGATTTCTTATTAATTCTTGGTAAAGGTAACGAGAAATATTTATTAAGATCTTTAGGCAAAGAATTTTATATCGGTGATAAAGAGTGCATTATTAAAGCTCTCAATAATAGAAAAGAGGATTATGATGAATTACGCTAAATTAATCGATCATACTTTACTTAAAGCAGATGCTAAAAAAGAAGATATTATTAAGCTTTGTAAAGAAGCTAAAGATTATGGTTTTAAAACAGTATGTATTCAACCATCTTATGTCTCTTTAGCTAAAGAAGAATTAAAAGATAGTGATGTTGAAATATGTACTGTTATTGGTTTTCCATTAGGTCAAAATACGACTAGCGTTAAGGTATTTGAAGCAATAGATGCGATTAATAACGGAGCAGATGAAATAGATATGGTCATCAATATTTCTAAGCTTAAAGATCATGATGATGAATATGTCACAAACGAAATTAAAGCTATTAAAAAAGCTATCAATAATCATGTCTTAAAAGTTATTATTGAAACATGTCTTTTAACTGATGAAGAAAAAGAAAGAGCTTGTAAATGTGTTATTGATGCAAAAGCTGAATTTGTAAAGACTTCAACTGGTTTCTCAATTCATGGAGCAACAGTAGAGGATGTTAAATTATTAAAAGATTGTGTTAAAGATAAAGCTTTAGTAAAAGCGGCTGGTGGAGTTAGAAGCAAAGATGATTTAATTAAAATGGTTGAAGCAGGTGCTAGCCGTATTGGAACATCCAGTGGTACAAAATTAGTTGCTTCAATTCTTGAATAAACCATTGCAATATATTAAACTATTAGATATACTTATATAGCAAAAGAAGGGGGTGTGAAGAATGGCAAAGGTTATCGTTAAAGAAAATGAACCGTTGGATGATGCAATCCGTCGCTTTAAGCGTCAGGTTTCTCGCGATGGCACCCTTGTTGAAGCTCGCAAACGTGAATATTACGTTAAACCAGGCGTTAAACGTAAGCTCAAATCTGAGGCTGCGCGTAAAGCAAGAAAAGGTAAATAAGCAAAGCCTAACGGTTTTGCTTTTTTTATACCTAGGAGGGTTAATTAGTTGGAATATTATACTTTTTCATATGATATCAATAGTGATGATTTAAAAATGCTATTTGGAGTTAATGATGAATATTTAAAACAATTAGAAAATATCTTTGGCTGTCAAATTATATATCGTGATGGCATTTTTAAAACAACATTAGAAAATTATGAATTATTAAAGAAAACGATTGCTTCTTTATTAGAAGAAATTAAAGTTAAAAAGCATCTTGATTCTAGTGTCTTAGTTAAAGTTAGCAATGCAGTTAAAGAAAAAGATGATCTTTCATGGCAAAAAAAGATTATTGCTTATACTTTTAATGGCAAACCAATCTATCCCAAAACTAAAGCACAAGCCAATCTTTTAAATTGTATTAATAAATATATTATGACTTTCTCCATTGGACCTGCAGGTACAGGTAAAACATTCTTATCGGTTGCAATGGCTGTTAATGCTCTTAAAAAAGGGGAAGTAGAAAAGATTGTTTTAACACGACCAGCGGTTGAAGCAGGAGAGTCTTTGGGCTTCTTACCTGGTGATTTAAAAGAAAAGGTAGATCCATATCTTATGCCTTTATATGATGCTTTAAATACTATGCTTGGTGAAGAAACATGTGAAAAGTATCGTGAAAAAGGTACTATTGAAGTTATTCCTTTGGCTTATATGCGTGGTCGTACTCTTGATGATGCTTTTATTCTTTTAGATGAAGCTCAAAACACTACTGAAAAACAGTTATTGATGTTCCTAACTCGCCTTGGTATCAATTCTAAGATGATTATTAACGGTGATATAACACAAATCGATCTCAAACCAGGCAAAGAAAAAAGCGGCCTTTTAACCGCTCATAAACGTTTATCTAATATTAAAGAAATAGCTTTCTGTAACTTTGATGAGAAAGATGTTGTAAGACATCCATTGGTTGAAAAGATTATCAAAGCTTATGCTAATGAATAATAGCTAAATATGAAGGGACTTTTAGTAATAAAAAGTCCTTTTTTATTTCACAAGTCATTTTGTCAACTTTGAAGTTTTCACCATCTGATTGAACAGAAATTAAAGAATCAGCCTCGATTTTTATCTTTTTAGCTCTAATGATTTCAAAGCCTTCCATACCCAAATGTTTACCTTTTAAATAATGAGCTAAGAAGTTATAAGCTTTAAGTTTAGGAATATTTCTTAATAAACAAATATCGAAGTAACCGTCTTGAACATCAGAATTAGGAGCTGAAGGTACGCCATTGCCATAATAACGACCATTCATAATGGCAACAATCAAGAAATCATCTTCTACCTTTTTGCCATCAATATCAAGTTTTAAATGTTTAGGATGAAAGACAATAACATTTTTTAAGATACCTAAAATATAGGCCATATCTTTGTTGAAGATTGTTTTTCTAATAAGAAAAGATGCATAGTCATTGACATCGGCATCAATACCGAAACTTGTAACATTTAAAAAACGCATTTTATCATTGACACCAATATCAATTCTTTTAGCTTCAGCATCAATGGTATCACTTATTACTTGTTCATAATTGTCAATTTTAGGACCAATTAAACGATAAAAGTCATTGCCACTACCAGCAGGGATAATACCTAATTGGTGGCTATCATCAATTCCATTTAAGACTTCAAGGATTGTTCCATCGCCACCAACTGCATATAAGATATTGTCATCTTTACAATATTTTCGTGCTAATTCTTCCGCATGTCCTGGTTTTTCTGTTATTTCGATAATATAATCGATTGCTTTTTCTTCAGCGATTTTTTTAACAGTATCTACAAGCGATAAAACTTTTCCTTTACCTGATATCTGGTTAACGATAAAAATATGTTTCATATTCTCTCCAAAATTTCTTATGAGTAGCTGTGCTATAATTACACTTGGAGATATTATAACACATGCAGAAATTATTGATGGCAACGACCAACCAAGGTAAGGTCAAAGAACTTAAGAAAATGCTAGAAGATTTACCTTATGAAATATTAACATTAAAAGATTTGAGTGATGTAAAAGAACCAATTGAAAATGGTTATACATTTAAAGACAATGCTTTAATTAAAGCATCTTATTACTATCATTTATTTCATATCCCTATCATAGCTGATGATTCTGGAATATCTATTTCTTATTTTTTAGATTTGCCAGGAGTTCACTCAGCACGTTTTTTAGATTATTTAGATTATCCAAACAAAAACCAATTAATCCTCGATATTATGAAAGATGTTAAAAATCGTAAAGCTTATTACAGTTGTGTAATTGCTTATGTTGATGATAATCATCAAATGACATTTGAAGGTATTATGGATGGCACTATTGCTAACTCTTTAGAAGGTAATAATGGTTTTGGATACGATCCTATATTTATACCTAAAGGATATCAAAAGACTGTTGCTTCATTAAGCGAAAAAGAAAAGAATGAGATATCACATCGCGGCATCGCTTTAAGAAAGCTGGTTAATTATTTTGAAGATAAATAGTTTAATTATCACTTTAGCTTTCTTTTTATTGATTCTTAGCTTATTTTTATCAATAATTGATTATTGTTGCTTTGATAAAAGCTTTTATAATGAGCAATATGATATCAATCAAACAGCCAAAGATATCAAAGTAAGTGATGAAGCATTAGACCATATGACTGATATCCTTCTTGATTATCTAAAAGATAAACGTGATGATATCATCTTATACGAAGATGTTGATGGCATAAATCGCGAAATATTCAATGATCGCGAAAAAATGCATATGGTAGATGTTAAAGAACTCTATCAGCATGTTATAACCTTTAGAAATATGGTACTTTTAATGGCTATAATAATTCTTATTTATTATTTGATTTATGACAAAAAATATTTATTAACCCATTTGTTTAGTTCATATTTTAAAGCTTTATCAATTCTATTAGCTGTTATTGTTGCTATAGCAATATCAGCAATCTTAGATTTTGATACGTTTTGGACCAGCTTCCATCAATTATTCTTTGATAATGATTTATGGCTTTTAAATCCTTATACTGATTTAATGATTTTAATGGTACCATCATCTTTCTTTAATGCACTGGCAATGCGTATTATTTTATTATCAATTATCTTAAGTGTTTTATTAGCTTTCTTATTTAAAAAACTTAATAGAGGTGTTATATGAATCATATTGTTTTATATTGTCCAGAAGTACCCCCAAATACCGGAAATATTATGCGCACATGTGCTGCATTAAATTTTAAATTGCATTTAATCGAGCCTTTAGGCTTTGATTTAGATGAAAAACATTTAAAAAGAGCCGGCATGGATTATATCGATTTTTTAGATTACACATTATATCCTGATTTCGAACACTTTAAAGTAGCTAATAAAGGGCGTTATATCTGTTTTTCAAGATATGGCCTTAAATCTTTTGGTGAATTCAAATATCATGAAAATGATGAAGATATTTATCTTATCTTTGGTAAAGAAAGCACAGGAATTCCTAGAGAAATCTTAAGAGATTATTTAGATGATACATATCGTTTACCAATGGTCAAAGAAGCTAGATCTCTTAATTTATCAAATTGTGCGGCTATTGGAGCTTATGAATTATTAAGACAACAAGGATTTAAAGGATTATCAGATAGAGAAGTAATAAAAGGGGAGGATTGGATTTTAAAATGAGTGATAAACAGATTAAAAAGCGGCGAATCTTGTTGGTTATTTTTATAACAATTTTATTTGGTATTTGTTTTATTAGAATGAATAAACGTTTTGATCGTTTATCACGCTATCCTTATGATAATCCTGAAAAAAGAGCTTTAATTGATAAATATTTAAATGATGATGAAATTGAATATATTATCGAATATTCAATTGAGCCTAATTACTTTATTAAATTTATCCAATGTAAAAACTTTAATATCTATCATGTTGACTTTTATCAAGATGTTAACCAAAAGGCTGGATGGATATTTAACGATGATCAAGATATTGTTGACCTTTGCGAAAATGCCTTACAGTTTGAAAATGGTAAAGAAACAACATTAAGTATGCTTCCTGATTATTCAGCATCTGAAATTCTTTATTGGTTAAGATATAAAGATTTATATGATAGTGAAGCTAATATTGTTTTAAATGTGAATGATGTTGAAACTGAAATCAAGGAGCATCAAACAATATCTACCTATGTTCCAAAAGATTTAGTATCAGTTGATGATTTAAGAATGGGCAAAGGTTTCTATTTAAGAGAAGAAGCTTATAATTCTTTAAAAGAATTTTGTAATAATGCGAAAAATGATATTGGTGGGGCATGTGGTTTCTATCGTCTTGATTCAGCATATGTTTCATATGATGACCAAAAGAAACGTTTTGAAAAAGAAAATACTAATGAATGTCAAAAAGAATATCCAGGTCATGATGAGCATCAACTTGGTTTATGCATTGATTTAAGTGTTCAGTATGGTTTATTTGAAGGTAGTACACAAGAAAAATATTTCAACGAACATTGTTATGAATATGGCTTTATTCCAACAGATATCAAATATCATTTCCGTTATGTCGGTAAAGCTAAAGCTCTTTTAATTCAAGAAACATCAATTAACGATATTGATGATAAAGGAGAATAAAATATGCTAGTTGAAGATAAGATTTGGATTAGTAAAAATGACACCGAGCAATATATCGAATTAAAGAGAATGAATCGTCATGGCTTAATCTCAGGAGCGACGGGTACAGGTAAGACAACAACACTTCGTGTTTTGGCTGAATCGTTATCAAAAGCTGGTATTCCAGTCTTTGCAGCTGATATTAAAGGAGATTTAAGTGGTCTTGCTGAACCTGGTCATGATACTCCTAATATGATTGAAAGACGTGAACGCTTTAAGGTTAACGAAAAAGGCTTCACATATCAGGGTTTCCCAGTTACTTTTTGGGATGTTTTTGGGGAAAAAGGACATCCTGTAAGAGCCACCATTTCGGAAATGGGGCCAATTCTTTTATCTAATATTTTGAATTTAACACCAGCTCAAGAAGGCATTTTAAATATTGCTTTTCGATTAGCAGATGAGAACGGTTTGTTATTGCTTGATTTAGCTGATTTAAAAGCTATGCTTCAATATATTGGAGATCATGCAAGTGAAGCAACATTGGTGTATGGTAATGTAACTAAAGCTAGTGTTGGCGCATTACTTCGAGAAATATTAGCTTTAGAAAATGAAGGTGGCGATAAATTCTTTGGTGAAACATCATTAGATCTTGAAGATTGGTTCAGAAATGACGAGAGTGGTAAAGGTTATATCAATATTTTAGAATGCGAACAATTATTCCAAAAACCGCGTTTATATGCCACATTCATGTTGTGGATGTTAAGTATGTTATATGACTTGCTACCAGAGGTTGGTGATTTAGATAAGCCTAAGATGGTTTTCTTCTTTGATGAAGCACACTTATTGTTTAATAAAGCATCAGAATCATTAATTGATAAGATTAATCAAATTGTACGTTTAATTAGATCTAAAGGTGTTGGTGTATTCTTTATTACTCAAAGTCCAATGGATCTTCCGGATTCAGTTTTAGCTCAACTTGGTAATCGTATTCAACACGGTATGCATGCTTATACCCCAAATGAAATTAAAAAGGTTAAAGCAGCATCTGATACCTTTAGAGCTAATCCAGCTTTTAAAACAGATGAGGCTATACTTAATTTAGGTATTGGTGAAGCATTAGTATCATTTATTGATGAAAAAGGCGTACCTTCAATGGTTGAAAAAACCTTTATTTTACCACCAGAATCAAATATGGAAGCTTTATCGCCATTCATTATTAAGCAAATATCTGCTAATGATTCTTTAGCTGTGAAATATGATACAGTTATTAATCGTGAATCAGCAGCTGAGATGTTGGCAGCTAAATACCAAGAAGAAGCAAGAGCGAAGCAAGAAGAAGCCGAATCTTTAATTGCTGCTAAAGAAGCTGAAGCTCAAGCAAGACAAGAAGCTTTAATTGCTCAAAAGGAACAAGCTAAGCGTGAGAAAGAAGAAGAGCGTCAAAGACGTGCAAGAGAAAGACAGATTGAATCCTTTACACGCTCAGTGACCAATACCTTTGGCCGTGAAATAACTAAAAAAGCTACCCGTACTTTATTTGGTATTCTTAAAAAGTAATTTTAAAGAGCAGGACGAATAAAACCGTTCCTGCTCTTCTTTTTTTAGGCCCATTAATATGATAAAATAAGATGATTTTATAGATTATCGGAGATAAGAAGATATATGAAAAATTTAAGCAGCAGTGAAGTAAGACAGATGTTCCTTGATTACTTCGTATCTAAAGGCCATATGGTAGAACCAAGTGCTAACTTAATTCCGGTCGATGATCCTTCACTTTTATGGATTAATGCTGGTGTAGCTGCACTTAAGAAATACTTTGATGGTCGTGAAAAACCACGCTCTAAAAGAATTACTAATGCTCAAAAATCGATTCGTACAAATGATATTGAGAATGTAGGTAAAACAAGTCGTCATCATACATTCTTTGAAATGCTGGGTAACTTCTCAATTGGTGATTATTTTAAACCAGAAGCTATTCCTTTCGCTTGGGAATTTTTAACTTCTCCTGAATGGATTGGTTTTGATAAAGATCGTTTATATATCACAGTTTATCCAGATGATAAAGAAGCATATCGTATTTGGACTGAAGTGTGTAAGGTAGATCCTAGTCATATTTTAAAATCACCAGATAACTTCTGGGAAATTGGTGAAGGCCCATCTGGTCCTGATACTGAAATTTATTATGACCGTGGTGAAGCATTTGATCCTCAACATATTGGCGAAAAGTTATTCTTTGAAGAATTAGAAAATGATCGTTATGTTGAAGTATGGAACGTTGTATTCTCACAATATGATGCTAAACCTGGTGTACCTCGCTCAGAATATAAAGAATTGCCACAGAAGAATATTGATACCGGCATGGGTCTTGAAAGACTTGTATGTTTAATTCAAGGCGGTGAAACAAACTTTGATACCGACTTATTCTTACCTATCATTAGAGCTGTTGAAAAATTAGCTAAATATCCATACGAAGGTGAACACAAGATGGCATATCGTGTTATTGCTGACCATATCAGAACAGTAACATTTGCTATTAGTGATGGTGCTAACTTCTCTAATGAAGGACGTGGATATGTATTAAGAAGAGTTTTACGTCGTGCTATGCGTTTTGCAAGAAAGATTGGTATTGAACATGAATTCTTAGCTGATTTAGTACCAGTTGTTGCTGAAAATATGAAGGATTACTATCCATACTTATTAGATCGTCAAGAATTCGTAATGAAACTTGTTCATAAAGAAGAACTTTCTTTCTTAGAAACTTTAGCAAGTGGTGAAAAACTTTTAAATGAAGAGCTTAAGAAAGTAGAAGATGGCACTTTAAAAGGTGATATTATCTTTAAACTTTATGATACTTATGGCTTCCCTAAAGAAATGACTTTAGAAATTGCTGAAGATCAAGGTATTAGTTGCGATATGGAAGGCTTTGAAAAAGCTATGCAACATCAAAAAGAAATGGCTAGAAATGCAAGAGACGATGAACAATCAATGCATAACCAGTCAAAAGATCTTCTTGATTTCAAAGCACCATTTAAGTTTTTAGGTTACCAAGAATATAAATGCGATAGTGAAGTGACTGGATTATTTAAAGATGGTAATATCGTTTCAACAATTGATAATATTGGTGAAATTGCTCTTAATCAATCTGTATTCTATGCTGAATCAGGTGGACAAGTTGCTGATACTGGCTATCTTACAAATGAAAGTTTTAAAGCACGTGTTATTGATGTTCAAAAAGCAATCAATGGTCAATATTTGCACCATGTAGAAGTAATTGAAGGTTCTATTAAAGTTGGTGATAAGGTATTGGCTGCTATTGATAGCGATCGAAGAGAATTGATTAGAGCTAACCACTCATCACTTCATTTACTCCAGAGTGCTTTAAAGGCTGTTTTAGGTGAGCATATA
>CAKUWO010000025.1 GCA_934699415.1 uncultured Erysipelotrichaceae bacterium | reverse complement strand
ATCTTCATATGTTTCTTGCATAATATCTTTAATCTGTTGATATTTAAGATATTTTAAAGAACATTCATTATTACTTCTAGAAATATTAGGATCTGATGAGAAGACATAAACACATACTTCATTATTAAAACTACTCTCATGTAAAACAGTATCATATTTATCACTATCAATACTATTAGCTACTTTATCAGCAACACTAATCATCGCGTTAACACGATTTTCCAAGTAAAAATCATCCAGATACAACATCTGAAATACATAAATGAAACCAACCGTTGCAATCGCAAATATCATCAAAAAACCAACGATGATATCACTCATACTATATGTTTTTTTCAAAACGATAACCTACTCCCCTAAGAGTTGTGATATATGTAGCATATTCGCCTAATGCTTTTCTTAATAATTTGATATGGGTGTCAAGAGTTCGATCATCACCATAACAATCATCATAACCCCATACTTTAGCTAAAATATCTTCTCTTCTTAAAGCTATACCACGGTTCTTTAAAAGATATAATAATAATTCATATTCTTTAAGAGAAAGAGAAATATCTTTACCATCAATCGTAACTCTTCTAGCACTTTCATCGACCATAAGTCCATCAATTACAATACTTGAAATATCTTTTTCTTTTCTTTTTAAAATAACATGTAAACGCATCATTAATTCTTTAGGCGAAAATGGTTTAGCGACATAATCATCAGCACCAATATCAAAGCCATATAAGCGATCTTCTTCTTGGTTTAAAGCTGAGAGAAAAAGACATGGTACTTCTTTGATTTCTTTCATTCTTTTAAATGTTTTATAACCATCAATACCAGGCATCATGATATCCATAATTACGACATCAAAATCTTCTTTACGAAAGATATCAAGAGCTTCTTGACCATTGCTTGCTGTTACTACATCAAAACCTTCATGTGTAGCATAGCGTTTAATCATTTCACGGATGTTTTCTTCATCATCTACAACTAGTATTCTGTTCATATTTTCATTATATGACAATAATCTGAAATTCAATTGAACTAATAAAAAACTCTCTAAAGAGAGAGTTAATAAGCTATTGGCTGGGGTACAAGGATTCGAACCTTGGAAATGGGAGATTCAGAGTCTCCTGCCTTACCGCTTGGCTATACCCCAATGTGCTTCATTATTATATACTAGCTAATACCCCTTGTCTAGATAAAGTTTTACCAATTAATTTAAAAGCCCTTCAAGTTATTAGACTTAAAGGGCAATTGTTTATTTAATTAAACCACTCTCTTTTAAGAGTATTTCAACATCAGTACCTTTAGCATATTTTAAGACTTTCTTTAATAGGAATTTCTCTTTGAAACTAAGCGGTACTTCATCGATCGTCTTTTTATCAATCGCATAGTAACAAGCTTTTAATAATTCTCTAACATCATATTTACTTCCCCATACTTCAGGTACTGCACGATCAATATCAAGCAAGGTATAAACACTCTCCATTCCTGTTCTAATTGAATACTCAGTTGTGAAGATAGTATCTCTTGGTGTTTCAGCAAATTGACCAATAAATGCGAAGTTAATAGCACCATCAGGCACTACCTTTGGTCTATCACTTTCCTTACGTGGTTGGAAGAAGGCGTTGATATATGGCATATAACAAGTTGTTGTATTGCAAGCGTTAGCTGCAAGTTCTTCAATCTTATCATCTTTAATACCGATGTGATATAGCCATTCTTGGCATACTTCTTCACCTGTACATTCTCTAATTGCTTTCTTGACATAATTACCTTCTTTATTGGTATTTAAAGCATATAGCCAAATAAGAACACTTCCTTTGTCTTGTGACTTGAATTGTGGTTGACGATTAATAGTCCATGATAAATACCAATTATCTGTACTATCTTTAACCGTTACAATACCACCGGTTGTAACCTTACCATCTCTTGGATCTCTTTTACATATATTAATAATATGTTTAATGATTTCTTCATTTGATGTTTCAACAGTAGCACTCATCCAGTTTGTATCATCAACATCATTACAGAAAGCTTCCGGATTGCCAAATTCGCCATGTTTAGCTTGTGAAGCAATATTCTTCCACATATCCCAAGATTCACCACATCCATTTTTAATGTGTGATAAATCTGGAGCATGTTTTTGATCACCGTAACATGAAGTATCGGTACAACAACCATTGGTAATAAAGACTAAATCGTCTTCAATTAAATCGATGCTTGCTTCTTTGCCATCTTTAATATAGATAATCTGTTTAGCTACTTTCTTATCACCAATAGTATCAATAATAACGTTTTTAACATCTATACCGAATTCAATCTTTACTCCATGTGCTTCAAGGTATTTCACAAGTGGTAAAATCATGCTTTCATATTGGTTATATTTAGTAAAACGTAAAGCACTAAAATCTGGTAAACCATCGATATGATGAACATAACGGCATAAATAGCGTTTCATTTCAAGAGCACTTGACCAACGCTGGAAAGCGAACATTGTTTGCCAATAAAGCCAGAAATTAGTTGACCAGAATGATTCAGGCAAAACATCAGAAATCTTTTTATCTTCTAAATCTTTTTCAGGAGTTATAAATAATTTTGATAAAGCCATTGCTGAATCTTTATCAAGCTTAAATTGTTTATCAGTATGGGCATCTTCGCCTCTGTTGATTGAAGCTCGACATAATGAATAGTTAGGATCATGCTTATTTAACCAATAATATTCATCCAATACCGATACACCTGGGGTTTCAATTGATGGTACATCTCTAAACATATCCCACATTACTTCAAAGTGGTTATCCATTTCTCTTCCACCGCGCATATAGTAACCTTTGGTGATATCTTTCTTGCCATCGCAACTGCCACCAGCTAGTTCTAATTTTTCAAGGACATGAATATGTTCACCTTTCATCTGTCCATCACGAACTAAATAGAAGGCAGCTGAAAGTCCTGCTAGACCAGTACCGATAATATATGCTGATTTCTTATCAACATCTTTTGGTTTTTCTGGATGTGCAAATGCTTCATAAGTTCCTGCTCCATAATACATAATAAGAACCTCCTTTATTAACTGGCTTTAGTATATTTAGTTGTTAGAAAGCTTTTAATAATCAAAAAAATCACCATGATAATATTTTTATCACGATGATTTAATTGTTGTTATTTTTATCATTTTAGCTATTTTGATAAATCAAAGCGTTTCAAAGCCGAAGTAATATCACCATCAAGCACATTAGCTAATTTCAAAGCTAATTCTTCCGGTTCTTCTTTCATATCATCTTTAATCCAATCTAACATAATGCCAACAAAGCAATATGAATAAACCTGGGCAATAAATTTCTTATCTTCTTCTCTTACTTTAAAATTAACCGATTCTTCTTCTACTACCCCTAATAATAAATCATCTGTTAAAGGTATTAGATATTTCTCCACTTGTACTTTATCAACACAATTATAGACATTGACAATAAATGGTTTGTTCTCTCTTACCGCATATAATAGTTGAATAAAACCTTGTTGCCATGTATTATGTGTCTTTTTATTCTCAAGAGCTTTTTTTGCATCTTCAATACAAGCCCATTCCACTAAATCATAAATATCTTGAAAGTGATAATAAAAAGTCATTCGGTTAATACCACAATCTTCAGTAATATCATTGATTGTTATCTTGTTTAATGGCTTTTTAAGAAGTAAATTTTTAAGTGATTGCTCAAGAGCTCTTTTAGTAACTTGTGACATTTTCTTTACTCCATTATTTATTTTGAATTTAGCATAAACACTTTTAAGATTCAATCACAGCATAAAAAGAAGATATAAAATATCTTCTTATTTTTTAAGATTTTCAATAGTTTTTATTACATCATTTAATTCTTCACCTTCAAAATCTTCAATTCTTCCTTCATCAAATAATAAGGAATAAAGTGGATTTAAAGGCAAAGATGCATAACTATCAATATTATATTTCTTCAACAATTCTAATGTTTCATCCTCATGATGTAAGATAATCTTTTTACCACAATCAGGGCATATCACATAAGCCATATTATTTACTAACCCCAATACTTTAATACCTGTTTTTTGAGCCATAATAATCGCTTTAGAAACAATCATTGATACTAAACTTGATGGTGTTGTAACCATTACTAAACCATCTAATGGAATCGATTGTAGAACTGTTAGAGCAATATCAGAAGTTCCTGGAGGCATATCAACAAATAAATAATCTAATTCACCCCAATAGCTTTCAGAATAAAATTGCAAAACTGCCCCACTTAAAATTGGCCCACGCCATAATACTGGATTTTCTTCCTGGTCTAATAATAAATTCAAAGACATAATTTTAATGCCATTTGAGCTAATGGCAGGATACATACCCTTGCCATCACCTTCAATTTTTTGATTAATTCCAAATAAACGTGGAATACTAGAACCTGTTATATCAGCGTCCAAAATGCCTACTTTATAACCTTTTTTAGCGAATAAAGAAGCTAAGGTACCAGTTATAAAACTTTTACCAACGCCCCCTTTTCCTGAGATGACACCAATAATCTTATTAATTTTAGTATCACCTAATGTATGGGCAAAACTTGGTTTACGACTTTTACAATTCTTAGCACAATTTGTACAATTGTTATCACATTTTTCACTCATAATTAAATATCCTGATCATCAAATAAAGTTGTATTTTCTTGGTATACTGGCAATTCTGGTAATTCAGCTAAACTTGATAAGCCAAAACTATCGAGTAATTCATCGGTCACTTCATATAAGATTGGTCTACCTGGAGCTTCAGATCTTCCCGCTTCTTTTAAATAACCACGAGTTAATAATCTTCTTAAGATTACTTCACACCCTACACCTCTTAATTCTTCAATCTCTGCTCTTGTAACTGGTTGTTTATATGCCACAATTGCTAAAGTTTCAAGTGCGGCAGGTGATAATGTTTCAATCTTATAATTATGAAATAATTTTTGAGCATAAGGTAAAACAAATTCTTTACTTACTAATTTATATTTATTGCCATAAAAAGCCAATTCAATACCAGTATGAATATCTTCGTATTTAGCTTTAATTTCATCTAAATATCTAAGACATTCATTTTCATCTATTTCAAGGACTGCTAAAATCTGCTCAGTTGATAATCCTTCTTCACCTACTACATAAAGTAATCCTTCAAGAATAGCTTTTAAATCAACATCTTTCTTTTCGCCAATAAATAATTCTTCCATCATCAACCTCTTTTAAACCATACCCTATCATCTTCATCAACAGTGAAATGAAGAACATGTTCATGTGCTAAAACTAAAATAGCTAAAAAACTTAAAGCTAGTTCATAGCGACTATTACAATCATCAAGTAATGTTTCTAAATCAAAAGTATCACCTAAATCATTTAAACGAGCTTTAATTTGTAAACTACGCTCTTCTAATGATAATTCTCTTTTAGCTAAATGAACTTCGACAGGTTTATAAAGTTGCATTCTTCTTAATACCTTATTCATCGCTCTTAAAAGATCTATAGGATTGCCTTCACTTCTTTCGACATTTTCATCATCTTCGATATCACTAATAGGTTTAGCGAAATGTTTTTGACGATTAAGATAATTATCTTCTAATTGTTCAGCAGCTATTTTATATTTTTGATATTCAAGTAAACGACGTACTAAAACATCCTTAGGGTCTTCTTCAAGTTCTTCTTTTTCCTTAGCTGGTAATAATTTCTTTGACTTATATTCAATCAAAGTAGCTAATTCAACTAAATACTCACTTTCAATCTCTAAGTGTTTTTCTTTCATTTTAGAAAGGTAACCTAAGTATTGCTCTGTTAAGACATCCATATCAAGATCCATAATATCTAATTTATGTTCTGATATTAAATGCAACATTAAATATAAAGGTCCTTCATATTGTTCAATTTTAGCTTCAAATGCCATGTCTATTATTATAACAGAGTTTAAAAAGAGTCGCTACAAAGCAACTCTTCTCTAGACAACAATATTAATTACACGTCCCTTAATTACAAAATGTTTCTTAATTTCTTGGCCTTCAATATATCCTTTAACTTTTGGATCATTTAAAGCTATCGCATATAACTCTTCATCGCTCTCATCATGAGCAATAAATTTGGCTCTTACTTTGCCATTAATCTGGACAACTACTTCTTTTGAACTTTGAGCTAACTTACTTGGATCATATTCCGGCCAGCTACGGTATGCAAGGTCACTCTTACTGGTTAAGATTTCATACATCTCACTACATAAATGTGGTGCCCAAGGAGATAAAAGCTGGACAAAGTTAATCAGATAATCTTTAAATACTTTACCTTCTTTATAACATTCATTGATAAAAATCATCATTTGTGAAATAGCTGTATTGAATTGCAAGTTTTCAATATCATCACTTACTTTTTTAACTGTAAAGTTATAAACATAATCAAGATGGTGATCATTATCTTCAACAATCTTTTCTTGATCGTTTACTAAACGATAAACACGATCTAACCATCTACGAGCGCCTTCAAGCCCCTGTGTTGACCAAGGTTTATCTGCTTCAAGTGGACCCATAAACATTTCATATAAGCGAAGAGTATCAGCACCATAATCCCTTACGACATCAGATGGATTTACAACATATTTAGGGAAACGTTTACCCATCTTAATGCCATTAGAGCCTAAGATATAACCTTGATGTACTAATTTCTTAAATGGTTCTTTACAAGGCACAATACCTTGGTCGTATAAGAAATTATTCCACATACGAGAATACAATAAGTGTCCTACCGCATGTTCAGGTCCGCCAATATATAAATCTACTGGCATCCAATATTTCATTAATTCTTGATCACATAATGCTTCATCATTATGTGGATCGATATAACGTAAGAAATACCATGAAGAACCAGCAGAGCCTGGCATTGTTGAAGTTTCTCTTTTACCGCTTTTACCATGATATGTTACATTTACCCAATCAGTGGCTTTATCAAGTGGTGCGCCAGTTTTACTTGGACCATAATCATCAAGTTCAGGAAGAACAAGTGGTAAATCTTTCTCATCAAGAATACCTACCGTACCATCATCATAATGAATAACTGGAATTGGTTCTCCCCAATAACGCTGACGTGCGAAAATCCATTCACGAATCTTATAATTAACCTTCTTTTTGCCAATACCTTTTTCTTCTAAAAATTCCAACATGGCATTAATTGCATCTTCTTTATTCTTGCCATCAAGGAAAGCACTGTTGATATGTAAATCATCACCGCTATATGCTTCTTTCGTAACATTCCCGCCATCAATTACCGGAATGATATCTAAGCCAAATTTCTTTGCAAAAGCATAGTCTCTTTCATCATGCGCTGGAACAGCCATAATAGCACCAGTACCATAAGTCATTAAGACATAATCAGAAATCCAAATTGGTATTTTCTTGTTATTAACTGGATTAATTGCATAAGCACCAGTAAATACACCTGTCTTATCTTTATTAAGTTCGGTTCTTTCCATCTCAGACTTAGAAGCACATTCTTTTTGGTATTTAGCCACTTCATCTTTTTTATCGGATGTTGTAATTTTTGAAACCAAAGGATGCTCAGGAGACAATACACAATATGTAGCACCAAATAAAGTATCACAACGTGTTGTAAATACTCTAAATGTTTCATCAATATCAGCAATATTAAAATCAATTTCAGCACCAATTGATTTGCCAATCCAATTACGTTGCATTTCTTTGGTTGATTCAGGCCAATCTAAATCATTTAAGTTATCAAGTAATTTTTCCGCAAAAGCAGGAATATCCATAATCCATTGTTTCATATTCTTACGAATAACAGGATATCCGCCTCTTTCGCTCTTACCATCAATAACTTCATCATTAGCTAAAACAGTGCCTAACTCTTCACACCAGTTAACTGGCATTTCAACACATCTTGCATATCCTTCTTCAAATAATCTTTCAAAAATCCATTGTGTCCATTTATAGAATTCAGGATCTGATGTTGAAATAGTTTTTGACCAATCATAAGAAAAGCCTAAGCCTTTAAGTTGTTCAATAAAATGGTCTATATTCTTTTGAGTAAAACCAGCTGGATGATTACCAGTTGAAATTGCATATTGTTCGGCAGGCAAACCAAAAGAGTCAAATCCCATTGGATGAAGGACATTAAAACCTTTCATACGTTTATAACGAGCTATGATATCAGTAGCTGTATAACCTTCAGGATGTCCAGCATGTAATCCTACTCCTGATGGATATGGAAACATGTCTAAGACATAATATTTAGGTTTAGAAAAATCATGAGTATCAGTATAAAAAGTGTTATTTTCTTCCCAAAATTTTTGCCATTTTGCTTCAATTTTCTTGTGATCGTAAGGCATTTTATCTCTCCTTTGTCGCAAATATCGTACTTATAATTTTAACATTTCATCTTTCTTATTGCTAGATTCATCTTACTTGTAATATACCCCCAAGGGGTATATTATGAATCAGGAGGTATAAAAATGGAATGTAAACGTAAAAAAGTAAGAAATAAAGATGAATATGATACATTAATGCATCGTTTAAATCGTATTGAAGGTCAAATCAGAGGCCTTAAAAAGATGATTGATGAAGATGCATATTGTACTGATATTCTTACACAATCGCTAGCTGTTTCTTCTGCTATTGATGGTTTTAATCGTGAATTATTATTAAGTCATTTTAATACTTGTGTTATTAATGATATTAAAGAAGATAAACAAGAAAGTATTGAAGAATTTATGAAAATTCTTAAGAAGACAATGCGTTAATTATATGAAAGAATATCAAATTAAAGGAATGAGTTGTGCTGCATGTCAAGCTCATGTGGAAAAAGCTGTCATTAGCTTAGATGGCGTTAAAAAATGTAATGTCTCTTTACTTACTAATTCAATGCAAGTTGAAGGAGATGTAAGCGATGAGATGATTATTAAAGCTGTTAGAAAAGCAGGATATGATATTGAAAATAAAAATAGTAATACTATTTCTTTTGATTCTGAAATAGCTAGCTTAAAGAAAAGATTATTTTATTCATTGATCTTTCTATTTTTACTAATGTATATCACGATGTTGCATAATATGTTGCATCTTCCTTTAGCTCTTTTAGAAAATAATCCTTTAGCAATTACGCTAACACAATTACTTCTTACATTAGTAGTTTTAGCAATTAATATAAAGTTTTTTATATCAGGTTTTAAAAGCTTATTTAATAAAGCACCTAATATGGATACTTTAGTAGCTTTAGGATCTTCAATATCTTTTATCTGGTCTTTATATATCACTTATAAAATGACTTACTTAGCTATGATTAATGATATCGAGGGTATTAATTTCTTAATGCATCATCACCTTTATTATGAAACAGCTGCCATGATTCCAACTTTAATAACAGTTGGTAAATTGATGGAGGCTATTTCTAAAGGCCATACCAGTGATGCATTAAAAGAATTAATTAAAATGAGTCCTAATAAAGCCACTTTATTAATTGACAATCATGAAAAAGAAGTAAATATCAATGAAGTAAAGATTGGTGATTATTTTATCGTTAAAACAGGTGATAGTATTCCTCTTGATGGTATTGTAGTAAAAGGAAATGGTACGGTAAATGAGAGCATCTTAACTGGTGAGAGTTTACCAATTGATAAGAATATTGATGATGAAGTAAGTGCAGGTACTTTTAATCTTAATGGTTATATGATTTGTAAAGTAACTAAAAATAATGAAGATACTACTTTATCTAAGATTATTAAATTAGTAAAAGATGCAGCATCATCTAAAGCTCCAATAGCTAGAAAAGCTGATAAAGTTGCTTCCGTCTTTGTACCTTTTGTTATTATTATTTCCTTAATTGTTTTTATTATATGGTACATCTTAAGCCATGATATTGAATTAGCTTTAGAAAAAGCTACTACTTGTCTTGTGATATCTTGTCCTTGCGCTCTTGGATTAGCTACACCAACAGCTATTATGGTTGGTAGCGGTATCGGATTTAAAAATGGTATTTTATTTAAAACGGCTGAGGCAATTGAAAATGTTGGTGAGGCTAAAATTGTAGCTCTTGATAAAACCGGCACTATTACCAAAGGCGAAGCTAAGGTTAAAGCTATATATCCTAATAAAATAAGCGAAAATGAATTATTAATAAAAGCTTATTCTTTAGAAAATAAATCTGAGCACCCTTTAGCTAAAGCTATCAAAGAAGAAGCTCTTAAAAGAAATATTGAATTAATCGATAATGAAGAATTTGAAGTTTTAAGTGGTAGCGGTTTAAAGGCTAAGATTGCTAACAAAG
Source organism: uncultured Erysipelotrichaceae bacterium (assembly GCA_934699415.1). Taxonomy (GTDB): domain Bacteria; phylum Bacillota_I; class Bacilli_A; order Erysipelotrichales; family Erysipelotrichaceae; genus RGIG5669. Next base: position 6,768 of record CAKUWO010000025.1, on the reverse strand, counting down.
TTTTACAAGCAGGCTCATACCGTTATATTTCTTCGCTTATTGAAATTGATGATGAATTTAAAGGTCTTTATGATAACTTATCGCAAAATGGTGAAACACCCCTCTTCTTTATTGAAGATAAAGAATTATTAGGCATTATTTCAGTAGCTGATGAAATTAAAGAAGATTCAAAGGAAGCAATTAAACAATTCCATAATATGGGGCTTAAAGTATATATGCTTACCGGAGATAATGAAAAAACAGCTAAAGCAATCGCTAAAGAAGCTGGTGTTGATGAATATTATGCGGAAATTAGGCCAATAGAAAAAGAAACGATTATTAGAAAACTATCATCTTTTGGCAAAGTTATTATGATTGGCGATGGTATTAATGATGCTCCTGCTTTAACAAAAGCTGATATTGGTATTGCAATTGGTGCTGGTAATGATATTGCAATCGATTCAGCTGATATAGTCTTAGTCAATTCTAAATTAAGTGATGCTGCAAGTGCTTTGCGTTTATCAAAACAAACAATAAAAAACATCTATGAGAATCTCTTCTGGGCTTTCTTCTATAATATGATTTGTATTCCTTTAGCTGCTGGTTTATATCAATATATCTTTAATTTTAAATTTGATATGAATCCTATGATTGGTGCAGCTACAATGGCTATATCAAGTGTTACAGTATGTCTAAATGCTTTAAGACTTAATCTTTTTAACATCCATGATTCTAAAAAGGATCATCCATCTAAATTATTTAAAAAGGAGAAAGAGAAAATGGTTAAAACAATTAAAATTGAAGGTATGATGTGTATGCATTGTGAGGCAAGTGTCAAAAAAGCTTTAGAAGCAATTGATGGTATTACTGTTAATGAAGTAAGTCATGAAAAAGGGATAGCTATTATTAGTCTTACTAAAGATATCGCTGATGAAATAATTATTAAAGCAATTGAAGATAAAGATTATAAAGTAGTATCAATTATTTAAGCCACTTAGGTGGCTTTTACTTTACTTGAAACTATACTAACAAGGTGTTACACTATATTAGCAATCAAATACTAAGAGTGCTAAAGGAGGATTTATGGCTATGAAACAATTTAAAACAGAATCTAAGCGTTTACTTGATTTGATGGCAAATTCAATCTATACAAATACCGATATTTTCGTAAGAGAATTAATTTCTAACGCATCAGATGCATTGGATAAGAAATATTATCTTTCACTTACTGATACTTCTATTAAAGCTGAAGATTTAAAGATTAAAATTGATATCAAACCAGAAGAGCGACTTTTCATTATCTCCGATAATGGTTTAGGTATGAACGATAAGGATCTTGAAAATAACTTAGGCACAATCGCAAAAAGTGGTTCTTATCAATTTAAGTTAGAAAATGAAGGCAATAATGCCCAAGATATCATTGGTCAATTTGGTGTTGGTTTCTATTCTGCATTTATGGTCGCCGATAGAATTGAAGTTATTTCTCGTAAAGTAAAGGAAGATAAAGCTTATAGTTGGGTATCTAAAAATGCTGATGGCTATGAAATTAAAGAAGCTACAAGAGAAAATGAAGGTACTACTATTACTCTTCATATCAAAGATAGTACTGAAGAGAAGAATTATGATAACTATTTAAATTCTGATTATACTGTAATGTTGATTAAGAAATATTCTGATTTTATCTCTTATCCTATTGAAATGAATATTGATGTCATTAAGCAAACAAAAGAAGAAGGCAAAACTGAAACAGTTAAGGAGTTACAAACCATTAACTCAATGACTCCTCTTTGGAAGAAAGATATCAAAGATATTAACGAAGAAGAATATAACGACTTCTATGAAACTAATTGGCATGATTATAATAAACCTTTAAAAACTATTCACTATAAGGTAGAGGGTGCAACATCCTATACTGCGATGTTATTTATCCCTGAAAAAGCACCATATGACTACTATACAACTGATTATAAAGTGGGTTTAAAGCTTTACTCTAAAGGTGTCTTTATTAAAGATGAAGCTAAAGAATTAGTATCTGATTACTTCCGCTTTGTAAGAGGTATTGTTGATTCTGATGACCTTTCTTTAAATATTTCTCGTGAAATTCTTCAAGAAGATTACCAAATGCGTAACTTAAAGAAGTCGCTTGATAAAAAGATTAAAAATGCTCTTGATAAAATGCTTAAGGATGATAGAGAACAATATGAACAATTCTTTTCATCCTTTGGTGCCCAGCTTAAATATGGTGCTTATGAAGACTATGGTGCTAATCGTGATTTGCTTTTAGATCTCATTCTCTTCAAATCTTCATATGAAGATAAATATGTCACATTAAAAGAATATGTATCACGTATGAAAGATAATCAGAAAGAAATCTTCTATGCATGTGGTGAAAATATCGACAAGATTAAAGCTATGCCACAAATGGAAAGCTTACTTGAACAAGGTTATGAGGTTCTCTATTTCACTGAAAATGTTGATGAATTTATGGCCAGCATTTTAATGAATTATGATGGTAAAAACTTCAAATCAATCGCTAAAGCAGATTTAGGAATTGAAAGTGAAGAAGAGAAGCAAGAATTAAAAGATGAAAGTGAAGAGAATAAAGACCTCTTAACAGCTTTAAAAGATGAGCTTAAAGATGAAGTTAAAGATGTTCGTTTATCTTCGCGCTTAAAATCTCATCCGGTTTGCTTAGTAAGCGATGATGGCATTTCACTTGATATGGAAAAAGTTCTTAAAGAATTAAATCAGGGCGAAATGGTTAAAGCTAATCGCATCTTAGAAATCAATAAGGATCATCCATTATTCAAGGCTTTAAAGAATGCTTATGATAAAGGCGAAAATTTAAATGATTATGCTAAATTATTATATGATCAAGCATTACTAATTGCTGGTTTAACAATTGAAGATCCAATCGCATATTCTAAACATTTAAGCAATATCATGATTAAATCATTAGATAAATAAGTAAAAAAGATGTGAATTATTTTTCACATCTTTTTTATATAATTTCTTTACTTTAATAATGGCGATATCTTCTTATAAGAGATAAAAGTAATAAGTGATACCATAATACCTTTAATTAAATTAAAAGGTGTGGTACAAAATAAAGCTAAAGTTTTTACTGATACAACACTTTTGAAAATCGCATTACCCATACCGATAATTGCATCAAGAGGATAATGAGCAATTTTCACATAAGCCGGAATTACCACATATACATTTAATAGATAGCCCACAATACACATCATAATAGTGCCTAGGATCAAACCTAATAAAGCACTTTTCTTACTTTTATTTCTTTTATAGATAATAGCAGCTGGTAAAGACATCGCTAAACCAATGATGAAATTGGCAAATTCACCTACATAAGCGGTAGTGGTGCCGGTAATTAAAGTATTAATAATAATCTTTAAAGCCTCAATCCAAATAGCAGCCATTGGTCCTAAAGCGAAACCGCCAAATAAAACTGCTACTTCTGAGAAATCCATTTTATAAAAGGATGGTGCAATTGGTAATTGAAATTCAATCATCATTAAAGATGCTGCAAGAGCAGATAAGATAGCTATACGCGTTAATTTTCTAACTGACAATGTCTCTTTTTTCATGTTTATGATTATACAACAAAAAAAGAAATCCAAAAGGATTTCTTTTTTAAGCACGTCCGCAGTATTTTCCGTCTGCTGTTGAAACGATTACACGGTCTGTTTCATTAACAAATAATGGAACACGAATCTGTAAACCTGTTTCACATGTTGCATTCTTTAAAGCGTTTGTAGCTGTATCGCCTTTAACTGCTGGTTCACATTCTGAAAGTCCTAATTCAACCTTATCAGGAAGACCAACACCTAATACTTCACCATCATAGCTTAATACATCGATTTCAAGGTTAGGTGTTAAGAAATTTGATTCCCATTCAAGATGATCATGTGGGATTTCAATTTGTTCATATGTTTCATTATCCATGAAAACATAAGCATCACCACTATCATAAAGATACTGCATCTTCTTTTTCTCGATCATAGCCTGTTCAACTTTATCACCGCCTGTGAAAGAGATTTCGTTGATAACACCGCTGCGGAGATTCTTAACTTTAACTTTAACAATCATCTGACGCATTGCTGTCTTATTGCGGTCAACGTTGAGAACGGTAAAGATTTCGCCGTCTTTCTCAAAATTGTTTCCCGGTTTTAAATCGTTAACAATAATCATTTTACCTGCTCCTTTTAATATTGCCTATTCTATTCTAAACGAAAAGATGGGAATGTCAAAATAAAGCGCCATTAAGGCTCCCAGGAGACAATTTCTTTATCCTTCACAACGAAATAATAATCCTTTCCTTTATAATTAATATATTTTCTATTCTCATCACTATCGATAATTATCTCTTCGCCTTGATAAATAAAAGAATCTTTATTATTTAAGATGCAACATTTAACTTTATATATTAAAGCTAATTCATTGAGATGATTCTCTTCATTTTCTTTTAAATCAATACTAATTTCATTCATACTGATCTGATGATTAGTAATCAATATTATCATCGTGCTCATAAGCAACATCACTTTGAGAAAAATCAGTGATATAAAAGCTCTCTTCTTTTGATAAAACCATCTCAACTTCTTTATCCTTTCTACTAATAACTACTTTTAATACCCCATCAACTGCTTTGAAATAATAATCATCAATCCCTTCAAAAAAGATCTGTGCTCCTGGGCTTAATACTAAATGTTTATTATTGCCATATAAATGATAATCATTGCCTTTATAACGAAAGAATATTTCTTTTTCATTTATTTCAAGATTATAAGCTAACGCTAAAATCTTCTGTAATTGATATAAAACCAATTCATCATCCACTTCTTCATAATGAAAGGGAATATTGCTTGTAATATTAATGGCCCTAGTAGTTAAAGGCAAGCACATCAATATAACAATTAAAACAATTAGGATATCGGTGATAATAATACCTCACATTCACATTTATCTAATTGTTTAAAAAATTCTTCCTCTTTTTCATTACGTCTTTTAAGAGCTATTTCTTTTCCTTTTTGGTAATTAGCTTCATTTCTTGCCAGATATAAAGATGAAGAAGCTAAGAAAAAAGTAATCACAATAACTATTAAGGCATCGACTTTATTCATAATAAATAGAGCCATAACCAACTCTAATAACAACCTTATGACATTTGAAAGAAATGGTTTGAGCTTGTTTGATATTGCCATTTTTACTAAATATGAGCTCATATGGGGCATTATCACATTCTAAAATTAATTCTTCTTGATTGATGAGAGCATCTTTTTTGGTCAAAAGATAATTATTTAGAAATATATGGTAATCGTCTTCAATCTTTGCCTCAAATGGTAAAGCCATTAAGACAAAAGATGATAGAAACAAGCTAACTACTAATAATTCTAATAAAGTAAAACCTTTACTCTTGGACTGCATGGCCATCAACAATTTTTAAGTTAATACCATTTCCACAAGTTGCTTGTTCCTTTAAAATATAACCACCACTTATTAAATCTTGTATACTATGAGGTAATTCATCAAAATCCAATCTAAATTGCACAATTGCTGCATCAACTACCTTACATTGGGCATCACATGCCCTACTATCAACACTATTCATTACTTTAGATACATTAGGAACAGTTAATAAAAATAAGACTGAAATAATCATCACAACAACAATCATTTCTAGCAATGTGAAACCTTTCTTCATATTCCTCCTTTATATAATTGTTAAAGCTTGTAAGGGATAAAATAAAAGCTGATATAACAAGATAAGCAAAATCGCAATAATACTGTAAATTATCAGTTTCAAGCCTTTAAAGATTTTCTTTCTTCTTTTAATGTTTCTTTCTTTTTCGATAAGACAATATCTTTCTAACATCTCTTTGAAACAGCCACTATGTAAACCTAAACTAAGATAAGGTAAAAGCCCTTTATCTAAATAATCAATCGCAAAGGCTTCATCTACCCTTTGCCCATCTTTTAAATTTTCTGATACATGATAAGCAATAAAAGATAAGAATGGATATTGTTTATTTTGTCTAATCATCATCAAAGAATCTTTTGTACCATAACCTAATCTTTCACTTAAGATAATTCTTTCGACAAATTCTAAAGTTAAGATGCGATGCAAGAAAGTATTTTTAAAATAATGTGAAAAACGGATAAAGGCATAAATTCTTCTTTTAGCACTTAAAAAGGGCAATAAGATAATAAGTGCTAATAAGATAATCAACATCAAACTATTAAAGATAAGCCTAAATATTAATCTAATGTAACTTAAACTACTACTCTCACCACCAATTTGCATAACGATATCAAAACCATAGATATCAAAGAAATATAGAATCATCATCGCAAAAAAGAGAAGCCCTAAAGGATACAAGACATCATTTATTATTTCTTTTTGTTGCTTCTTACTTTCTTCTTTTAAAAGAAAGGTCATTTCAATTGCTTTTGAAAAGGGGAGAGTGTGTAAGAAAGAAGACATTTTAGAAGCAGTATCTTTTTTCAAATAAGGTAAGAAACAATCTTCAATTCTATAACCCTTCATAAGCTTCTCTTCAAGCTTGACAAAAGCTTTATTTTCTTTTTTAAAGAGATTAATAGCTTCTTTAAAAGATATTCCACTATTAACCATCTTAAAAAATAGCCACAATTCTTCATCATTTATCTCATAAGAGGGAATAACTTTTACTAATAAGTTCATATTGTTTCTCTACTGATAAAAAACCAGGACTATTATGGCCATGAGCAAATTAATATTTTATTTCA
>CAKUWO010000024.1 GCA_934699415.1 uncultured Erysipelotrichaceae bacterium | reverse complement strand
GCTTATGTAAAAGTATTGCCTATGTCTTTAAAGAGCTACATGATAATGGTTTAGTAGTGGGTGATATTAATGGTGGTTCATGTTCCTTAAATCCAGCGCGTCTTATAAATGATAAGGTATTCTCTATTAAAGACACTATTGGAAATAATGGTTTATATCTCACTTTAGGTGATAATGCAAACCCAATTTCACCAGACTCAACATCTTCAGAAAAATTCCTCTTTAAGGTATATCTATCAAATGATCAATCCTTCCAGAGTAATGTCTATGAATTGATGAGTGAATATGCAACAAATGGTTATTACGATGGCACATCATGTGCTTCAAAATATAAGATTGAAGTAAGTGATGGCTTTGCGCAAGTTGTTTCAAAAGCAGAAGTTCAAGGTGGTAAAGACTATATCTTACCTCCTAAATTATCATTAACTGGATGGGGCCTTACCTTTGATGGTTGGATGATTGGTGATGCTTTTAGACAATATCCAAATACATCAATTAAGGTAGGTCCTACTTATGTTGCTACTGGTGACAATAAATTCACTATTAGAGTCAAAGCAAAATGGAAATGCCCAACTAATGCCTCATTAGGCAATTATGAATGTACATGTAACCAAGGCTACGAAAAGACAGGTAGCGGTAGTACTGCTGCTTGCCAATTATCAACATCTACTACATCAGCTGTTGAAGCTGGCGAATAAAAGACAATATTAATTAAGGAGATTAGGTATGGAAAACTTATTAAGTGCTATTTTCAGCGCTGTAGGCTGGATTATTGGTTTAGCTTTTTTAGGGGTAGGAATCTGTTTAGGCTTGATTGGAGCTAAAGTAGCTGAAGCTGTAGGTCGTAACCCTGAAACTAAGAGCGATGTTGTAGGATCTGTTATGCTTGTAGCTATTGTCCTTACAGTATTAATCCTTCTTCTGTTTGGCTTTGTATTTATTATCTTATTCTATAACCCTTACGTTATCTAATGTTAGCCTTATTAAGCGTAATTGTATCGGTTGTTGTGATTGCTTTTCTTTCGATATTAGTTCTTTTATCGATTGAAAAGCTTTCACGAGATACAAAACGAAGAGTTAGACACTTATCATCACAAATACTTCTTGAATATGATCAAGCATTATCTTTAAAAAGAAATGAACTTTTAAATCTTCATGAAAGTATTGAGATGAAGAAAAAACATGAAGAAGATAAAAAAGTAGTAACAGAACCATCTTTAAACAATCCATACCAAGATAAAATTGAAATTGTCAAAGAGGGTGAACTGTCAAGTGCTGAAATCTACAGCATTCTTAGAAATGACTATAATTTTGATGCTTTATCAACAGCTACAAAATTATTAAGTTATGTTAAGAAAGTATCAAGCGAAACAGAAATTATTAAAAGCATTCTTAATAAAATAGACGAGAATGTTTTTGCACAGTTAGATACCCTTAGTGAAGAAGATCAATTTAATGTTATGCAAGATGCATTGAGTAATGAAGAACTTGAATACATCAAAAGACAAGCAGAAAGAGGTATAGACCTTTATAATAAATTAATTCGTCTTAAAGAATTAAAAGATTATAAGATTAAGTTCTATGTTGCTGATTATAAGACAGCAGAAGAACTTCATACGAAACTAAATGTTGATGCAACGGTATCAAAAGAATTGGTAGAGGGTATGAATGTCCTTATTAATGGCACATTATATCGCTATGGAATAGACAGGAGTGAACTTCAATAATGGCACAGGAAAATAATCGTTTATTAAACAAAATTGAAGAGATCAAAAAAGGGAACAATGTCTTTGAGACTGGAAAAGTAACAGCTATTAATGGTGTTATTTTAACAGTTGAAGGTATTGAAGATGCATCATACCTTGAAAGAATTGATATCTTAGGTAAAGGTTTTGGTTATGTAGAATCAATTGGTAGAAAAGATATTAAAGTAGCTTTAATGTCTATTAATGAACCTATTATGATTGGTGATACTGTATCTTGTACTAAAACTTTAATTAAAGCTTCTTTCACTACTAATATGATTGGTGGAGTTGTTGATATTTTCGGCAATGATTTGTTACAAGGTGAAAAAGTAGCGGGATGCGAAGATATTGATATCGAAACAGATCCAATTCCTATTATGGAAAGAACTAGCGTTAACCGTCCTTTACAAACAGGTATTACTGGTATCGATTTAATGTATCCAATTGGTAGAGGACAACGTCAATTAATTATTGGTGATAAAAAAACTGGTAAAACACAAATCGCTTTAGATACAATTGTTAACCAAAAGGGTAAGAAAGTTATTTGCATTTATGTCGCATTAGGTAAGACTAAAAAAGATGTCAAGATGATCTATGAACAGCTTTCTAAGCATGGTGCTATGGCTTATACCATGATTGTTGCTGCTTTCAATGATAATCCATCACCTTTGCTTAAGTTCACACCATATGCTGCAATGAGTATGGCTGAAACAATTATGCGCCATGGTTATGATGTTTTAATTGCGATTGATGATTTAAAACGTCATGCCGATTGTTGCCGTGAAATTGCTTTACTTGAAGGCAATACTCCAGGTAGAGATGCTTATCCACCAGATATTTTCTATTCGCATTCAAGACTACTTGAAAAAGGATGCCAATATGAAAATGGAGCATCAATTACAGTTTTACCAATTTGTGAAACGAGAGGTGGAGATATTACTGACTACATCTCTACTAATATCATCTCTATTACTGATGGACAGATTGTTTTATCAAAGAAAAACTTTGATAAAGGACAAAAACCAGCTATTGATTATGGTTTATCAGTATCTCGTCTAGGTGGTGCTGTGCAGACTAAGAAGATGAAGAGAATTGGTTCGAAGATTCGTGCAGAACTCTTAAGTTATTTGGAACAAAAAGAAGTTTATGAATTAGCTAATATGGACGAAATGTCTAAGGAATTAAGAGAAAGAATGATTAAGGGTCAAAAGATTCTTAATACCTTAGTTCAATATAAATATTGTGTAAAAACAGATGAAGAAATGATTTCTGAAATCGAAGCTCTAAACGAGGAATAGAAATGAAGATTAAATCGGTTGTAAAAGTAATGAACTTCCACGCATTACTTCGAGTTGATAAATCTCGAAAAGAGGCAGAGAAGTATCGCGAAATGGAGAAACAGTTGACGGATATGATATCTGTTATCATGAATAACAGGAACTTTTTATTCGACCAGAAGATTGTTAAACCAAATCCAGATATGCCTAGACTTGAGATTTATATTGGCTCTGATTTAGGGTTCTGTGGCTCAATCAATTCTTCAATTAGTCGCATTATTAAAAGCAGCGATTGTGAAAAAGTTCTTATCGGTAAAAAGATTATCCATAAAGCTGATGAAAAAGATATGCTCACTTTCAAAAGAGGAGATTTTGATATCTATGCTGAAGAACTACATAAGCTTTTAACAGATGCTGTTATTCATCGTAAATATTCTTCAATTCAATTAATTTACAACCATTACTACAATATTTCACATATTGAAACAGTTAAAAAACAACTATATCCAATTGAAATGGAGCTCAAACAAAATACCGGGGTATTGAATGATTATGTCTTAGAGAGTGATGATGGTAATCTTCTTGAAAATATCATCATTCAATACCTTGAATATGAACTTAGAATCGCATGGATTAATGCTTATGCATCTGAGAATGTTACAAGACAATCTACTACTTCGGAATCTCTTAAAAAGATTGATGAGATTGAAAATGAAGAAGTAATCGAACAACGTAAAGAAAAGAAAATGAAATCCTTTAAAAAGGTTCTTGATTCTTACATCAATGAAAAAGGAATGGAAGGTAATGCATGATGGTTGGAACAATTATAGAGATTGGTTCATTACAAATTAAAATCTTCTTAACTACTACTAAAGTTAAGGTAAGAGATGTTGTAAGTCTTATTCATGATAATAAGAAATATCGTTTTGAGATTCAAAATATCAATGGATCGATTGCATCTGCTATCGCTTTCCAACGTAATGATGGTTTAAAAAGAGGAATGGAAGTAAGCCTTGAAGAAAAGGGTATTGAAATTGAATACTCTGATGAAACTTTAGGTAAACTTTTTGATTCATATGGTACTACTCTTGATGGCAAAACAATTGAAAATTCAACAAAAAAATCGGTATATGAGGGTAAAGTTTCAATTCAAGATGTAGGTACTGATGGTGATATTCTTTGGTCAGGAATTAAAGTTATCGACTTCTTTGCACCTATGCAGAAGGGCTTTAAGATGGGCCTTTTAGGTGGTGCTGGTGTTGGTAAAACAGTTCTTATTAAAGAATTAATTAATAATGTTTATAAAGGATTTAAATCTAACTCCGTCTTTATCGGTGTCGGCGAAAGAAGTCGTGAAGGTAAAGAACTTTATGATGAAATGTTAGAAGCTAACTTAATCGATAAGATGAGCATGGTCTTTGGTCAAATGGGCGAAAACTCTATGACTAGAAGAAGTGCAGTATATAGTGGTTTAACAGTAGCTGAGTATTTACGTGATGAAAAGAAACAAGACGTATTATTATTTATTGATAATATTTACCGTTTCATCCAAGCATCATCAGAAATTGCGAGTGAATTAAATAGAATGCCAATTGAAAATGGTTACCCATCAGATATTGATTCTATTGTTTCTGAGATTGAAGAAAGAATCAATTCTAATAAGAATGGTTCTATTACATCATTCCAAGCTATTTATATTCCAGCTGATGATATTACTGACCAAGCTGTACAGACCGTTATGCAACATTTAGATGGTCAAATTGTCTTAGATCGTAAAGTGGCAGAAAAAGGTTTATATCCAGCTATCAATGTTTTCCAATCCAACTCTAAATTGATTGATCGTGATTATGTTGGAGATCGTCACTTTGAATTAGTTGAAAAATCTTTAGCTATTTTGGCACGTTATAACGAACTTGAGCAGATTGTAGCAGTTCTTGGTATTGATGAATTATCAGAAGAGGATCAACTTACATTCTATCGTGCTAGACGTTTAAGAAACTATTTCACGCAGCCGATGTTTGTTGCTGAACAATTTACTGGTATTCCTGGTGAATATGTCAAGATTGAAGATATTCTTGATGATGTAACAGGTATTATCGATGGTTTATATGATGATATTGATGAATCACGTTTCTTATTCATTGGATCTATCAAAAAGGGTATCTAATGAAAAACGAAGCTAATATCAAACATCCGGAAGTACCGGTAGGATTAACTGTAGCTGTTCTTGATATTAAAGAAGGTTATCGATCATTTAATAATGTTAGATATATCAATATCAAATCAAAGAATTATACTGTCTTAATTATGCGTGATTATATACCAACAGTAGGTGATATTGTTGGTGATGTATCTATTTGTTTAGAAGATGATGAAATCTACTATAAAAATATTCGTGGATTTTATCATGTATCCAATAATAACGTTGTGTTATTAATTAACCCACGAAAAGAGGAAGAAAATGCTGATTGACCAGATTCTATTCATGATAAAATCACTTTATTTTTCAATAATGGCTGTAACGATCAGTGTGGTTTTAATATTGATTATTTTAAATGTCTATAATCGTAAAGTGAATTATTATGGAAAGAGTTTGGATGTTCTTGGCTTGTTTGTTATTTTTGATTTAAAAGATCGTTTTAAATTCATCTTTTGTACTTTAAAACTAATGTTTTTTATAAGTTTTTTATTTCAGATTAAGAATTTAGAACTGATTCATTATGCACTCTATTTAGTGCTTTCTTTCCTGTCATGTATTTTATTAATACCTGATTTATATAGCCTTAAAACTTTAATAAACGATATTGCTTTAACAGCTGGATTATTTTTAGTTAGTGCTTTATTTTCATATCGTGCAACAATGTATCTTGATAATGGCTTTATCTTAGTTTTGTTAATGATTTTAGTATTTATGGGTATCTATTCTATCTATCATTTCCTTGATGAAATAAATCATATGCTTAAAGTAAAGGAGATAAAAAATGAAAATTAGCGTCGTTCAAAAAAGAAAGCTGATTATTGTTTTAGCATTATCTCTTTTTGTATTGATTTCTTTAATTGTATTGCTCTATTCCAAAATAGAAAACATCTTTATTAAAGATGAATTTCTATGTTACCAGGGTGGAGAAGTATTACATTATGATTCCAATACTAAAGCAGATATCAATGGTAATCGTATGATGATTGGTGATGATATTATTCAATCTTCACCTTTAACAACTAAAGATATCTTAATTACTTCACGTAATATGATTTATTATCCTCTAAAAGATTTTGATATTAAAAAAGTAGATATCGGTACAACTATAAAGAAGAATAAACAAAATATTATTCTTGAAAGTGGTAAAAAACAAACTGAAATTGAAAATGGTTTATTATTCGATGGCAAAAATACTTATATCTTCTTACAGGATGTGGTATTGCACTATAACGATAAAGAAGTTAAATTACCACAATTATCATATCTAACATATGAAAATAGCATGCTTTCATATTTTGATTTTTCTTCACAGAAAGGAAATACCGAGAAAGTTCAAATAGATGGTATTGTAGCTGAATGTTCAGCTTATAAAGTAGATATTGAAGGTTCACTTATTGAAAAAGGAGATAACGCTTTATTGTTATTTACTAATCCTTCTTCTTTAAAGTCAGTATTTGGTGGTGAATGATATGCGTAAAATTATTTTATTAGCTTTAGCAATTATGAGTTTTCTTAGCGTTGTTTATCTCAACGCTTTTACTCTTTATATGAGAATGCCAAGAGATGGTTATCTTATTGAAGAGGGCGAAGTAATCACAAGCTTAACGGGCGCTGGTAATTATAAAGTTGAGTCTGTTGATGAAAATGATGAAATATATAAAAGAGGTACTCGTTTATATCTTAATAAAACAAATTTCATCTTTTCTGAAGACTATCCAATGATTCTTTCAAATACTGAAGTAACATATTATTTCAATGAATCAAGTAAATTAATTGCCCGCGACTTTTATCAAAATAGTTCTTTTAATGGAATGTACCTTTCACATGGTATATCTTTTAATAGCGACTATTCACAAGCTGATAGTGATGAATATATCTTAGTAAGAACTAGTGATGGTTCTTATTTAAATGCGCAACTTATCAAAGTAGAAACACCACTAAAAACAACATATATCCAAAATAGTAGTTATATCTTATTTACTGATGATGCGATTGTTTATGAAACAATTACTGATGATGGGGTTTATAAAGGTCGTATCGAATATTTAACTGAAGCAACTATTTCTATTGGTCAAAATAAATATAATTATTATCAATTTTTAGAATATTTAAGAAGCAGTGAACAAGATCCTAACTTCTCAATTGATGAAGATGATATTAAGAAGGATGAAACAATGCCATCTACTAAACCAATTCTTGGTGGTGATGCTCATCTTAAAGAAGATACTAATAAGGGTGGTTTAGTTATTGATCCTTCAACTGTAATCGTCGATAAAGGAAATGAAAGTACAAGCAATACTGATTCAAGTCAAAGCAGCAAAGAAGAATCTAACAAAGCTGATGATAAGAATAATGGTAATGCCAATAATGGTCAACATGGTTCTAATGCTGGTAATGGCACAGGTAACTCAAATGGTAATAGCCAAGGTAATACTGGTACTGATTATGGAGAAATCAATCCTGATGATATTGTTTTCCCTGAAAATCCAGATGAAAACAAAGGTAATGAAGAAGGAAGTGGTGGCGAATCAGGCACTAAACCTTCAATTATTACTGCCATTAAGTTTGAGTGCAAACCATTCCAGTCATGGGTTTACACCATCGGTTCAGAAGTAAAACTTTTTGACTTCTCTAACCGTATGATTGGTAACGTTAAATTTGCTGTTAAAGATGAAAATGGCAAGATTATTTCACGTAAAGTAGTTAGATCTAGTGGCGAAATTGTTATGTCTAACTTACCACCAGGATCTAAAAATTTAACAGTTACAGCATCATATCGTTATTATGATAAAGATGGTCTTAAGCAAGAAACTGGTAAAAATGGTATTCCAGTAGCTTTTGAACAGACTGGTATTAGTACTTTACCACTTGAAGGTAACTTTAAACCGGTTGTTGTAAATTATACAGAGCCTGAAGATTATGAGCCTAACTATATTGAATTTAAAGAAGTGTCTTTTAAAAATAGTGTTCTTCCTCTTGAAGGTGAAGAATTAACAGCATTTGAGAAATCTAAAATCAATAGTGTTAGCTATGTATCGCAAGCTATTGTAACCGTTAAAAATAAGGCGACAGGTGAGACGACCGAATTACCATTCTCTGCAAGCCTTGTGAATCGTTTGAGAAATGGTCGTATTTTAGACTTTGAATCAGATACTATCTTAAAATCAAATTCTGAATTTACATATGAAATTAAGCTTTTAGATCGTTTTAATAATGTCTTAGATACTATTCCTGAAAAATTAGTTGGTGAAACTAAGACTAAAAAATTAAGCCCTTATTTAGAATTTGTAATGGGTGCTAATGAAGCTGGTCATATTGAAATTAGTCATAAATTAACTGATATCGATGATGCGATTGTAAAAGATGTTACTACAAATAGTAAATATCGTTATCGTATTAAGAGTGAAGATGGTAGCTATAACGTTGTTAAAGCTAAAATCACTAAAGACTCTACTACTAAAACCGAAACCAGTGATACTTTCTATTTCGATGATCCTAATATAACTCTTGATTGTTTAAACTTACCATTTAATAAGTATTTAACAATTGAAGTATATGCTGATATTGATTTGAATGATGGTGAAGGTGTAAGAGATGAATATCTCATTGGCAAATACTCTTTCTTCTCAGCTGGAATTATTTCCGGAGCAATTAATTACAATACAACCTATTCAAACTTAGGTGGTACTTTTGCTCAAATCAATACTAATATTGTTTATGGTTCTAATCAGCGTTTAGCTTCTTTAATGACTGATATTAAAATAAGCATTAAACAAGAAAACGGTAATGATAGTAGCAGCATCACTCTTAATCGTGAAGAATTAAGCAAGATTTCTTTCGCTAATGGCAATCTTGATTATAAAGATGGTGGTGTAATTGTTTATGAAGGTGATGCAAGCCTTAAAAAGCCACAAGTGAAGATTACTGGTGTTCCAGCTGTTTTCTCTGATTCTGAAAATGTTTGGGATGCGATTATTAAAGGGGCAAGCAGTGCTTCATCTTTTGCAACTATTGAAATTAAATATTTAGAAAATTCATTATTGCCATCAACAACTTATAATTTAAAGATTGAATCTTTAATTGATCAAGGTTTATCTAATTATCAGATTTCAACTATTAACAAGAATTCTCAATTCTCAACATTAAGAAGAGAACCAATTGTTTATTATGATGATTTAGATATTATCAACAATACTGTTACCTTTAAGAATTTATATATCGTTGATACTGATAGTACGATTGTTAAAGAACCAGTATCAGTTGAACTTGTATGGGTTAATAGTGTTGGCAAAGAATTAACTTTACAAACACGTACAATGAATGTTGGTAAAGACCATGCATCAGATATTCTTTCATTTGAAAATATGATGGATAATGAAAAATACATCATCAAATTCCGTGCATCTGAGTACAACAATGGTAATACTTTAGCAACTTTCAAACGTAACTATTGTTTCAAAACTATTGATATTTCAGCTAACTCTAATATCAATGGTAAATTAGTTGTCAATGAATTAGAATATAAGCCAATCAATACCTATAAAGGCGATAATCCTAAATATAAAGGTAAGAACCTCTTTGATAAAGAATTTAACCTTTTAAAACAAGATGGTGTTCTTGAAAACTTAAAACCGGGTTATTTAGGTAATTCAACTACAATTGTTGAAGATAAAAACTTCTTAGTAAGTGATTATATTCCTGTTGATCAAGATTTACCAATGACTTTCTACTTCCATGATTTAGGTGATACTCGTTATTATTCTAACTATGTTGAAAGTGGAGAATATTTTGAAGGTAAGCGTTCTAAATATATGTACTTCTATCATTACGATGAAGAAAAGGGTACATATACCTATTTAAGATCTTATAATACTAGACTTGGCGGCGACTATGTCGATTTACGTAGCGATAGTAGTGCAAATAGTATTACCCATATTAGAGTTTCGATGATGAATGGCTATCAAAACGTAGCTGAGATTTATCAAGGTATGGAACCATTTGCAACCTATAATAATGACGACTATAAAGCTTATAAAGAAACACCAGAGTCAGAGCCAGTCAATTTGTGGCATGAAGGTGAAAAACTTAATGCCTATGGTTATCGTATTAAAGATAGTTCCTATACCACAATTGATTATCCATTTGAAGTAAAACCGGGTGAAATTTATTCAACATTTGGTTCAAACTGGAATGGTATTTCATATGTAGCATTCTATGATAAAGATGGAAATACTGTTGATGTTGCAAGCTGGTATTATAGTGGTGCTTATAAAGGAACTTCAGTAATTGAAGGCGAACTTATTCCAATTCCAAATAATGCATCTAAGATGTCTATTACTTGGGGTACTAATATTTCAAATCCAACATATCAGCTTAAAAAGATAGCTGAAGCAGATGATACTTATCATTCTTATGTTGATGTTAGTCTCGAAGATAAGAACTTCCTATTTAGTGAATCTACAACTTATCGTTTAGAAGGTTATGTTGGAACAGATAAATATGATAAGACTAACCATGATGGATTAGTTAAATTCTATGATGAAACACAAACTTTCGTTGGTGAACCTAATGAAGGTAAGTGGAATCTTAGACATAATATTGATTTTAAAGTAGGTAATTATTATTACTTTAAGCTTTATCTCCAATTAGGAAATAAAGAATTCTTATTAGATACTAAAGAAGTCAATGCGGAATATGGTTGGCAATTAATCAATCACTGGACTGACTTTGATAAATTAGCTAATAATCCAAAAGGTAAATTTAGAGTTACATCTGATATTGTTGTACCTAAAACAGTAGTCGATGAAGTTAGACAAATTGAAGGTACTCTTGATTTTGATGGCCATAAATTAGTATTAAAAAATGGTATTCGCTTGTTCTCGGTAGCACCTACAGGTACTCTTAAAAATGTAATTGTAGAATATAGCTATCCATATAGTGAAAGCGGTATTATTGACCATGGATCATTAGTTTATAGTAACTATGGTTTAATTGAAAACATTTTAGTTAAATTTAATCGTAACCTTACTATTACTGGTAATACAGCTGATTTTGGTGCTGTTTGTTTAAATAACTATGATGGAGGAATTATTCAAAAAGTTGCTATTATCAACGATGCAGTACTTCAGCTTAATTCCCAAACTAAACAAACAACCAATAGTGGTTATTTCTCATTAGGTGTTATTTATAATAGAGGTATTATTAGAGACTCTTATGCTGTATGCACAAACTCTGATGCTCGTATTTATAACTGGACTAGTGAAGTTGGTGTTAAAAACTACTTTGGAGGTCTTGTATACAATAACCTTCAGACCGGTATTGTTGAAAACTGTTATACCGTAATCAATGCTTATCAGCGTCAAGGTCTTGATTTATCCAACTATACAGCCGGCTTAGTATCAACCAATAGTGGTATTATCAAGAATTCCTTTACGGTTGGTGACCGTTTACAATTTATTGCTCAAGCAGGAAATGTCATGGGCGCTGGTTATAAACTTGATGAAACTATTCCAGCAGTATCAAGTATTGGTTATTCACGTATCTACGATTCATATTATTTCGTTAATCCATCTAAACGTTATAATGCTAAAGAATTCGATTTCATTAAAGGTGATATGCGTAACCTCTTATTACCTGAATGGTATATCAATGAGCCTAAATTAGCAGAAGGACCATTTGATATCGAAAATAGTGTTAAGATCGGTTACTATCCACGTATCAATTTACCTTCATATATGATGAAGGAACAACCTTTTGTTCCAATTACTGATTTAGCTACTGAAAAACAAGATATGCGTGTAATTAATGCTCGCAATCTGGAACAAGGTAAAGATTATGCTTTAGTTGAAGTTGATATCTATAACCCTAATAAGAGTGTTATTGATTCAATTGAAGTAGATGGCTTAAATGCTAAGATTGATTCTTTTGAAACGGATGACAATACACGTACAACAAAAGTTATTTTACGTGTTGCTCAACCAAGTGCTTTCCTTTCAGAATATCAAATAAAAGCTATTAAATATCAGGTCGGTAATACTATAGCTGAAATAGCTAGTGATTATAAGATTCCTTGTGAATTCTATCGTCCTATTTCTTCCCCTCAAGACTGGGCATCATTTGTTGTGACAGATCCTAGTCAAAACTATCGTTTAGCTAGTGATATTAACTTTGAAGGCTATACTAATGAAAAAGCAATTTTAGTAGCTAAAGACTTTACAGGTAAGCTTGATGGTACTGTTTATAACCAATACGGTGAAGAAACAGGCGAATATTATAGTCTTAAAAATATTTCAATTGGCAATAGTGGCCAGCAGAGTCTTATTGCTAATTTAAAGGGTGGTACTCTTTCTAACTTAATTATTGATAATCTTTATATCAATCCAACTGTAAACCGCTCTACTAACCGTGTAGGCTTAGTTGCGGTATCTAATACCTTTGGCTCTAAGATTGATAATGTCCATATGACTAATTCTAATCTTTATGTAAGTGCTACTGGTGGTATTGTTGCTTATGGTTATCTTGTAGAAATTGAAAACTGTTCAGTTACAAATACTAATTTCTATGACTATAAGCCAGTGGTTGCAACAGACTCAGCATTACATTTAGGACCAATTGCTGGTAATATTTATCGCTCTACAATTAAAAACTGTTTCACTGCAAATAATACTATTCAAGTAAGTCAGTCACGTCGTGTTGAAGATGTTGGTGGACTTGTAGGCTATGCTGAGCATGTTAATATAAGCAATGTTTATACTCATGGTTCAATTTCTAACTATAGCTATCATACTGGTGGCATTGCTGGTGCAATTTATGATAGTACAATTGAAAATGCTTATTCTTGGGTAATCCTTGAAGGTGCTGATTATCTTGGTGGTATTTATGGTTATGATGCTCATCTTTTAAACAACAATACAACTTATTCCGTTATTGAAAATGTTATTGCATTGGGTGATATCTATGCTAAAGGACAAGATTATTACAATGTTCATCGTTTAGCAGGTGTTAAGAATAATAATCTTATTAATGCTTATGGTTATGCTGGGCAAAAGATTCTTCCTGAAAAAGATGAACTTGACAAAGATGGCACAAAAGAAGTAGTTAATAATGCAACATTAGTTGATAAGAACTTCTATGTTGTTGGCTTAAAACTTGGTGACCAATTTAGCTATGAGCCAGTAGCTAGTGCTGCTATGCCTCATCTTTTAAATACTCATACTGGTGCTGAATTAATTAATCAACCCTACCTCTATATGCGCATTGAAGGCTTAGAGGCAACAGTTAGTGAAGCAATTAAGACAATTGAAGATGGTCATGAAGCTTTTGTTACTAAAGTTACCGTTAAACATCCAGAAGGCTATGCAGTAAATAAGAAATCAATCAATATCACTGATATGGATCTTATTCCTGGTGAAGTAACTTTTGATGAAACAAGTAATCAATATATCCTTATTACAATTAAGAGTACTAAGCTTAAAGCTTTAGACCAATATATGTTTAGTTTAGATATTGTATCTACTGCTGAAGGTAGCAATTATTCACAAAAGATTAATCTTCCAGTCAGCTATGGTGCAAGTGGTGAAGTATATTGGGAAATTGATTCTTTAACTAGATGGCTTGAAGTTATGGAAGATCATGGACATAGCAATGAAAACTTTGTTATTTCAGGAGTTATTGACTTTAAGAATAACGAAGAAAGTATTAAATACTATGACCTTATCATCAACCGTATGACAGGTAAAAATGGCGCTAAGATTAAGAATTTACGTTTAATTGGCGATGAAGAATCTGGCCCACGTACTCTTATTTCAAATATCACGACATCAATTAATAATATTGATTTTGAAAATATTCATGTTGAAATGCAGACGGCTAATGCGCCATTAAGTAACCTTGGTGTTATTGGTAAAGTAGCTGATATTAATGATGTTAAACTTAAAGACTTTACAATGTCTTTTGGCAACCGCAGAGAATTTGAATATGTCGGCTTTGCTGGTAGAGTAAGTGGTAATATTAAAAACTTTGATGCCCAGAATGTTGAAATCTTAATGGCTAAAAATGGCTCTCGCAATGATAAATATATTGGTACATTTGGCTATGTAGATGGTGGCTTTGTAAATTGTAGCTTTGATGATATTAGAGTTATTTGTTCTGAAAATCTGAACTCATATTATATTGGTGGTGTAGCAGGCTATGTAAGTGCTGCAAGTTCTAACTATTTAGTAAGTGATGAAACAACCATTAATGCTAAAAATATTGAAGTAACTGGTTTCCAGACTGTTGGTGGTTTATTTGGCTATGGTGAAAATAAAACATCTGATTCTATTGAAAAAGCCGTTAACCATATTGTTGCTGATAATATCACAGTAAAAGGTTCACGTACTGTTGGTGGTATCGTCGGTGCTGGTTCTCCTATTTTACGAGATCTTAAAGCATCTCATCTTAATGTAATGGGTGATTATGTAACGGGTGGTATTACTGGTTATACATATAGCTTTATTCGCGATGTTGTATTTAATGATTCAACTGTCAAAGGTAAATATATGACAGGTGGTGTAGCTGGTAATGCAGGACATGTAAATGGCATCGTTATGAATAATATTGATGTTACCGGCGGAAATATGACTGGTGGCTTCTCGGGCTCTACTTCATATAACAAAATACGTAGTGCAAGTGCTTCTGATATTACTGTTACTGGTATTCAGATGGATTATAGTAAACTTGAAGATTATCAAGTTACACAGATTAATAAAGATGGCTTTATTCTTGATGGTTCTAATGTCGGATTAGTTGAGGGTTATGTCAATACTACAAGTAGCACAGAAGTTCTCTCTTCTATTTTTGATAATTGTACGGTAAGAGGCACAAATAATATTGGTGGACTCTATGGTTATGTAAATTTAGCATCTGTCAATAGAGTCTATACAAATATTGATGTTATTGGTGGATATTTACCTGAAGATGGTTATAATATTCCAGGTTTAGATATTGGTAAGAATATCGGTGGTATCATCGGTTATACTGCAAGTACTAATAAAGACAACGACATTAACTTAAGATATATCGTTGTTCAAGGTAGTGTTAAAGGTAATGAATTTGTTGGTGGTATTTCTGGTTATACTGAAGTAGATCCTGAAAAATATTCTGGTTTCAATCCAGAACCATATAACCGCTCAATTGCTTTAAATGTATCAATTATTGGTAATGCTCCATCTGCTTCATATTTCACCAACACAAAAAATGATGGTACATCAGATGATGCTGGTGCTATTAAAGGTCTTTTATATCTCAATACATCCGAGATATCTTATGATGGTGGCGCAACATTCTCGTCTATTAATAATGATACAAAACCTGTTCTTCATACTTTCATGAATGAAACACATGAATATGATATTCAACCTACAATCATTGAGCCTAAAGAATTATTAAGCTATTTAAGATTACATAATAGCTTTAAAGCTGGTGGCTTAGATAATCTACCATCTTACTTCCCATATCGTACAGATATGATTACAAGAGATTACTCATATAGTATTGAGCCTGAAGGCGAAGATAAATATGCAATTAGTAATCTTGAGCCTAATAAGAGTTATGAAGTCAAGATGCAAGTTGAAAATGATAATGTAAGTGATGAAGGATTAATGTTGCATTATGATTCACGAAATAACGTTGGTACTGGTAGCGTTGATACTTCGTCAAATGTATGGAAGAATCTTGGCTATCTTGGAAATGATTATGATTTAACTATCCTTACAAGAAATGGTATTAATCCAAGCGATCGTTATTCATGGTCTAATGGTGGATTTGAAGTAAAAGGTTACAACTATAATGCTGAAGGCTTTGCTAATTCAACATATTCTGACCTTGTTTTGACATCAAATACCGATCCTAATAACAATCCAGAAAAAGGACGTTTAAAAGTTACTGATACTGGTGAATATACTATCTCAATAACTTTCCGTAACGATACTGTTGCAACAAGAAGTACTCACTTCTTTGGTGCTTATTATGATGTAAGTAGTAGTGATATTCGTTATGCAAACTTTTCTGGTCCAAGAATTAGAGCTAATATAGCCAATGATAACGAATACGTATATATGGTTGGTTCCGGTTGGGGATATAATGCAAAATCTATCTCTACTGAAAGCAAATCAATAACGCCAACACATCATTTATCTAACCTTACGGTTACTTTAAAAAATACCGGTAAGGATAACTGGATTCTTATGTTCTATGTTGATGGTAAGCATGTAAAAGATACGCCATTCTACTTTGCTATTGATTCAAATGATGGCCGTATAGTTAAAGATATTACCGATGGTTGGGTAACGATGTTAGCTGTTCCTACACCTAAATTTGAAGATGATGGTACGATTAGCTATAGCTATAGCTACTCTCACTTCTCTGGAAGTCTTTATTCGGCTAGAATGTATGACTATGCATTAGATGAAGAAGATGTTAAGGGATTAGTAAATGATGAAATTAAATATTATGGCAATGAGGCTGATGCACCTATTGCTAAAGCATTTACCAAGACTTATACATCAGATGCTGATGGCATAATCCACTTAAACTGCAATGACTTTAATGGTTATAACAGTAATGAATTTAATACTAAGAATATTAAAGTAAGTGTTGATAATAAGGTTTCTTATTTAAGTAATGATCCTAGTGGTGCTAAATATCCTTTAACAATTTATGAGCCATCAAAGGATAATCCTCTTTCTTTAGGTACTATTAAGACTAATAGAGCTTATAAAGATACTGCTTTAAATCTTGTAGTAAATGGTAATGATGTTAAATGGTATCGCTCAACATCTAATAGTTATAAAGGTAAAGATATTAGCGATGCTGCTATTATTGATGGCAATAATAGTATCTTATATACTCAAGCTGGTGGTTATTACTATGCTACTGTAAACGGACAGGTAACTGATATTGTTTACTTAAAGAATCCACAACTTTTATTACCACCAACAGAATATTCTTGGGATAGAGATCCAATTCCTGGATAC
>CAKUWO010000023.1 GCA_934699415.1 uncultured Erysipelotrichaceae bacterium | reverse complement strand
AATATATACGATTTATCCAATCGCTTAGCTTTCATTGGACTTATTATCAATCGTTCAGGAACACCTCCTACATTGAAAGGCTGCAATTGGTTCGTTGCAAACAGTAATGAAATCAAAACCAACCCAGACAACGAATATATCAAACTCAAATATAATATTCTCGGCCTAAGATTTATCGAAAATCCATTTGGTAAATTGATTATTGAATCTCCAAAGCAGATACAAGGAGCTTATTCTAAAATTAGAAAAGAGAAATTCTATTGGAATATTTCAAAAGAAGAGCTACAATTAATGCATTCAAATAATACGAATTAATATAATCCTTTAAAGAATTAGATTAATTCAAAAACTATCAGAAGCGGCCGATTGTGGTCGCTTTTATTTTATTTAGACTTAAATAAAATGGGCTGGAAGACAGTAGTTATAGGTAGTGAATCAAAAGTTTCTCTAACTCTCAATAAAATGAAAATTACAATAGGAAATGAATATCACAATATTCCTTTATGTGATATTGATACCGTAATCTTTTCACACAACAAAGTGGTTATTACAATTCCTTTGTTGGCATCATTAGTGAATAATAATATTAATGTTTTGATATGTGATGATAGAAATGATCCAATTGGTATATTTCAGCCGTTTAATAATCATTCATTAGTATTTAAAAAGCTTAATACTCAAATTAATTGGAAAGTTACTAGAAAAAAGAAATTATGGAAAAGAATAATTGAAGAAAAGATTCAAAGTGAAATCGATGCTTTAAAAATAGAAAATGGAAATGATATAGCTGTTGGTCAACTTATAGAATATCGAAATTCTGTTTATACTGATGATCAAACAAATAGAGAAGCAGTTAGTGCGCGTATCTATTTTGGAGAAATGTTTGGATATGATTTTGTAAGACATAATCAAGATACAATTAATTATGCTCTGAATTATGGTTATAAAATATTAGCTAGCTATATATCTAGATGTATTGCATCTAGAGGATTTATTACTCAGCTTGGTATTCACCACATAGGAGAATCTAATCCATTTAATTTAACTTATGACTTTATTGAGCCTTTTAGGACGATTGTAGATTTATGGGTTAAAGAAAATGTGAATGATGTATTTAATGTTGCGATGAAACAAGAAATGATAGCTCTTTTAAATTACAAAGTTTTTGTTGAAGGGAAATGGTTAAGATTAACTGATGCGATAGAAGATATTGTTGATTCATATATCGGCTATTTAGAAGAAAGAAATCAAGATATTATTACCATTGATTTATCCGAAGGAATGAAAGATGATTAATGGCCATTTTATGCGCATAATATTATTTTTTGATTTACCAGTAGGGACTTCACAAGAAGTCAGAAAATATAGACAATTTGTTAAATACTTGGAAAGTGATGGTTTTATAAGAATCCAATATTCTGTTTATTGTAAATTATGTATTAATGCAGATTCTGTTAAAACCTATACAAAGAGAGTAACAAAACAATGTCCCGATTATGGTGATATTAGATTAATAGTTGTAACCGAACAGCAGTATCAAAGTATTACCAATGTTAACGAATCATATTCTTTTCAAGAATCTATTACAACAAGTGATAGATGTATTGTGATTGGAGGGATGAATAATGAAAATTAAAACTGAAAATAAAACTTTTGTAATACCTGTTAATAATGGAATGCATTTAATATATGAAAATGGATATAAAAATGAGCTAATAGATTGTTTAAATAATTATTTTGGTCTTAAAAAGAAAAATAAATGTGTCATTTTAGATGATGATGAGGAAATAATCAATCAGAAAGATGTGCAATTTATCTATATTTCTTCAAAAGAAGATATCAATTCAATATTTGAATTTAAAAGTAAAACTTTATTAAATACAGAACTAGAAAAAATGATTGAAGAAAACCAAACAATGTATAAATCTTTAGAAAGTATAAGAAGTAGTATTAGAGAATTATTAACTGATGAAGGAATGTATAAGTTCTTAAAGATAATTAAAAAAGGAACAAGTGTTGAACTCAAAGTATCAATGGATAATTTCTCTATTTCTAAGATATTACAATCATTAAAAATAGATGTCGAAGAAACCGATGATTATCTTAAATATATATTTCTATATAATCTATTAATTTATATAAATAGAAAACAGTTTAGTATTGTTTATATCGATTTTAAGATTAATGAAGAAGTTGTTGAGTGGATTAAAATGATTAAAAATGATAACACCATTATTCTTGTAAGCAATGATTCTTTGAAAGGTAATCTTGCTGAAGCATTTGATTCAATTATTGTATTATCTGAGTATGATTATCTAGAAACTTTAGAATTTGATAAGGCTTTTGCGAATGTTATTTCGTATATAATGAATCCTATTGTATTGAATAATATTGAGTATCAGAATGAAAAAATTATTGAGATTATGAGATTTTTTGAAGATAAAAATACTAATTTTTTAGTAAAATTCACTGCCAATAATCTATTAGAATCCTTTAAATAAAGGCTTTTAGAGCTTATAATAGAGTCAACAGTTCTTGAGGATTGTATTATTTCGTATTATTTGAACCGCAATAATGCAACGACTATTTTTAATATGTTCTTGAGGATTGTATTATTTCGTATTATTTGAACACAAAAGAAAAAAGGACGCTCCGACTGCAAGTTCTTGAGGATTGTATTATTTCGTATTATTTGAACAGTATTGGATCTGTTTCCAATTAAGGGGGCTGTTCTTGAGGATTGTATTATTTCGTATTATTTGAACCATGGCTTGAAGCTATCCCCTACTCTGGGGTTCTTGAGGATTGTATTATTTCGTATTATTTGAACCTCAAAAAAAGAAGGAGCTGAGGAACTTTTGTTCTTGAGGATTGTATTATTTCGTATTATTTGAACATATGTTTTAGGTCGTAACCAAGGTGACGAGTTCTTGAGGATTGTATTATTTCGTATTATTTGAACGGTCGGTGGCGTTGGTCATAATTAAAGATGTTCTTGAGGATTGTATTATTTCGTATTATTTGAACAGTATTGGATCTGTTTCCAATTAAGGGGGCTGTTCTTGAGGATTGTATTATTTCGTATTATTTGAACCATGGCTTGAAGCTATCCCCTACTCTGGGGTTCTTGAGGATTGTATTATTTCGTATTATTTGAACCTCAAAAAAAGAAGGAGCTGAGGAACTTTTGTTCTTGAGGATTGTATTATTTCGTATTATTTGAACGTTGATGATAGCGAATATAAGCGTGTTTTTGTTCTTGAGGATTGTATTATTTCGTATTATTTGAACTTGACGCATTATTATGAGCGTTATCTATTTGTTCTTGAGGATTGTATTATTTCGTATTATTTGAACATATCTTTTAGCTCAACATAGCCCGAATAGGTTCTTGAGGATTGTATTATTTCGTATTATTTGGTTATTTTTTATAAATCTTGATAAATCAAAAAGAGCGATTGCTACATTTATTAATGGTGTAGTGAATCACTCTTTTATAATAGTTATTTAAAAAGGTAAGAATGCAGCTAATACCGCTAATAATATTGCTGGCAACATGTTACATACCGATATTTTCTTTTCACTGCCACTAATAAGATTAAAACCAACCGCAAATACTAATACCGATCCTACAAGCGATAAATTATGCAAAGCTAAATCAGTCATAATTGGTTTTAATGCTGAAGCCAAAAGTGTCATTAATCCTTCGGTTAAGAAAATAGGAATAGCTGAGAAGATACAACCTTTACCATATGAACAGGTCATAATCATTACAACCACCATATCAAGTGTTGCTTTAATATATAAGGTTGAAGGATCGCCATATAAACCATCTTGAATAGCACCAATAATTGACATTGCTCCAATACAGATAGTAATAGTTGCATTTAAGAAACCTTCAATGAAAGTAGAATCATCAGTACTTCCGCTTTTCCTCATCAACCAGTCACCAAAGTTTTCTAAATAATATTCGATATTCAATAATTCACCAATTAATGTACCAAGTGTAAGACAGGCAATCATCAACATCATACCTTCACTTTTAATAACACCATTATCGATGATAAACATCTTTTCAATGGTTCCTGATATGCCCATAAACAGAATAGCTATGCCACATGTCATAGTTAATGAATTGCATAACTTTTTACTTAAAGATTTACGAAATAAAATGCCAAGTACACCACCAATAACCACTGATGCTGTATTTGCGATAGTTCCAAGTCCAATCATTTTTATTCTTCCTTTATAAAATAGCAATTATATGCCTATTTTTAAACCAAATTAAATTATAATAGATAAATAGATATAAAGGAAATAAATTCATGATACTATCGCTTGAAAATGTTAGTTTTAAATATAATGTAGAAGCTATTTTAGACCATGTTGATTTTGTGGTTAATGAAAAGGATAAATGGGGCTTAGTAGGTCTTAATGGTGCTGGTAAATCAACATTGCTAAAAATTATGGCTCAAGAAATTAAACCAGATGCTGGTGAAGTTACTTTCTTAAAGAAATATTCTTTTTCATATTGCCCACAAGAAAAAGAATTTGATGATAATTTAACCATTTATGATACTGTTGCTTCTTATATGAAGGAAGAGAATGAAGTATATCAAATTAAAAGTATTTTAAATCGTTTAGGATTAGATGAGTATGATACTAAGATGGAGTTATTAAGTGGCGGACAAAAGAAAAGGGTGGCTTTAGCAATTGCTTTAATTAAAGAAGCAGATTTATATCTTTTAGATGAGCCTACTAACCATTTAGACCAAGAGATGATTGTTTGGTTAGAAAATTATTTAAGTAGATCTAATAAAGCTTTGGTACTTATAACTCATGACCGCTATTTCTTATCACGAATTACTAATCATATCGCCGAAGTAGATAATGGCAAGATTTATACTTATGTTGGTAATTATGGTGATTATTTGGAACAAAAAGAAGAAAGATATCGTAATATTGCCGAAAGAGAAAGAAAAAGACAGCGCTTTTTAAAGACGGAAATCGAATGGATTAGAGCTGGTGCTCAAGCACGCTCTACTAAACAAAAAAGTCGTATTGAAAGGTTTAATAAAATTGCTTCAATTGAAGCACCAAAAGAAAGACAATCGCTATCTTTGAAATCAGCTAGTGTTTATCTTGGTGGTAATACAATTAAACTAGATCATGTAAGTAAATCTTATGATGGTAAGATACTATTT
Source organism: uncultured Erysipelotrichaceae bacterium (assembly GCA_934699415.1). GTDB lineage: Bacteria > Bacillota_I > Bacilli_A > Erysipelotrichales > Erysipelotrichaceae > RGIG5669. The sequence goes on along the minus strand of CAKUWO010000023.1, from coordinate 12,217 downwards.
AATGATGTTAATTATATTGTTTCAAGAATGGATCGTTTAGGTATTGTGGGTCCAAATGGTTCGGGCAAAACAACTTTCTTAAAAACTATTATGGGATTAATTAAGCCTGATAATGGAACGGTTAGTATTGGTGAAACAGTAAAGATTGGCTATTTCTCCCAACATAATGAAGTCTTTAAGGAAGGGGAAAGGGTAATAGATCATCTTCTTGACTATGGCAGTATTGTCTATACTGCTGATGGGGAAGCGATTACTGCCTCACAAATGTTAGAAAGATTCTTATTTATTAAAGACGAACAATATAAACCGATAAGTAAATGCTCTGGTGGTGAAAAAAGAAGACTTTATTTATGCTGCATTTTGATGCAAGCACCAAATATCTTAATTCTTGATGAGCCTACTAATGATTTAGATACTGAAACAATTTCCGTTTTAGAAGATTATTTAGAAGATTTTAAGGGTGCGGTATTATCGGTAAGCCATGATCGCTATTTCTTAGACCGTATTGCTAACCATCTATTAATTATTGATAATGGCAATGTTTATTTTAGTAATGATACTTATTCTGATTATTTAGACCATTTAATTAATGCGAAACAAGAAAAGAAAAATGTTGATACTAAGAAAAAAGAAAGTGTTAGGAAACTTTCTTATAAAGAAAAACGGGAATTAGAAAATTTAGATATTGAATTAGTTTCTTTAGCTAATCTAAAAGCTGAACTAGAAAAAGAATTAGAAAATTTAAGTGACTATAAAAAGATTAGTGAAGTAAGCGATAAGCTAAATGAAGTAAAAGAACAACTAGAAGCAAAAGAATTACGCTGGCTTGAATTATCAGAAATAGAAGGCTAAAGGCCTTCTATTTATTTAGGTTATAAATGATATTTTCGGCTTGTCTTATACCATCAACAGCTGATGATACAATCCCTCCAGCATATCCAGCACCTTCTCCTGCTGGATATAATCCTTTTAAAGAGATACATTCACCATTTTCATCTCTTGGTATTCTAATGGGAGATGAAGATCTCGACTCCATTCCAATCATAATGCCATTTGAAATAAAACCTTTAATTTTATGGTCAAAATTTATAAATCCTTCACTTAATGCTTGATTTACTTCATCAGAGAATAGTTTATGCATATCAAAACATTCAGTTTCTAAAGGATAGCTTGACTTGATATTTAAAGAAGTAGATAAATGATTATTAAGATAATCTTCAATATTTGATACTGGTGCTTTAAAGCCATTTAAATAGCTGTGTTTTTCTAATTCTTTTTGATAGATAAAACCATCAAGAGGATGGCCTTTATCAAAATCTTTACGTGGTATTTGAACCAAAATGGCACTATTGGCATTATCTTTATCTCTAGCAGCATAACTCATACCATTGACTGATAAATGTCCATTAATAGTAGATGATGGCACAACAACTCCACCAGGGCACATGCAAAAAGAGTAAACACCCCTTTTTATAGAAGACATATAGGTTAATTGATAAGATGCAGCACCAAGCATAGGATGATTGGCATAGCGGCCGTATTGGTTTTCATTAATCATCGCTTGAGGATGTTCGACTCTAACACCAGCCGCAAAGTCTTTTTGTTCGATATGAATGCCATCATTTAAAAGATTAGCATAAGTATCGCTAGCACTATGACCAATGGCTAAGATAATATGCTTACTTAAGAAGTCACCTTTATTAGTCTTTAAACCATAGATGCCAGAACTATCTTTTAATATATTTTTAACTTCACAATCAAAATGAATTTCGCCACCTAATTTAATAATCTTTTGTCTAATATTAAAAACAATTTCCCTTAAGACATCAGTGCCTAAGTGAGGACGTTGCATATAAGTAATAGCAGGATTAGCCCCAGCTTCTACAAATTCATCTAAGACTTTAGAAATTCTAAAATTCTTAATGCGAGTGGTTAGTTTACCATCAGAGAAAGTACCAGCACCACCTTCGCCATATTGAACATTGCTTTCTTCGTTTAACTTTCCTTCTTTAAAGAAAAGTTCCACATCTTTAGTCCTTTTATTAATTTCACTACCTCTTTCAAGAATAATAGGTTTTAAACCACATTCAGCTAAGATTAAAGATGCAAACATGCCTGCTGGTCCAAAGCCAGCAACAATTGGTCTTTCATTATCCTTCTTATTTAACATAGGTAATTGATATATTTCTTTATTTGCGATAGTAACATCCTTATTGCGTAAATATTTTCTTTCATTTTTGATATCACAATATACTGAATAAGAATAAAGAAGCTCTCTTCTAGCATCCAAGGATTCTCTTTCAATTTCATAAGAGATGATATCGTTAGTTGAACATTTTAATTTATGAGCAATGTGATTGCTATTTAGTTTTTCTTCAATGGGAACTTTAATTTGATGTATTAGTAACATGTAACTATTATAGCTTAGAAACTAATTCTTTGTTAGAATAGAAACATTGCTTAAGAGGTGTCTTATGTCTATTTTAAGAGTTGAAAACTTATCTTTTAGTGTTGGGGATCGTGATATCTTAAATCATGTTTCTTTTAGACTATTAAAAGGCGAACATATTGCATTAGTTGGTGCTAATGGTGAAGGCAAATCAACCTTCTTATCGCTTGTTACTAATAAATTAAATCCTGATGAGGGTAAAGTTGATTGGGCTAAGAATGTTAAAGTTGGTTATTTAGATCAACATGCTGTTCTTGAAAAGGGTAAAACAATCAAAGACATCCTTAAAACAGCTTTTGATGATTTATTCAAAGCTGAAGAGAGAATGATGGAATGCTATGAGAAGATGGCAGATGAGAATAGTAATAGTGATGAACTGATGGAAGAGGCTGGCGAAATACAAGATTATTTAAGTGTTCATGGTTTTTATGCTTTAGATAGTCAAATTGAAGAAGTTAGTAGAGCTTTAGGAATATATGATTTAGGGCTTGATAAAGATGTTACAGCTTTATCGGGAGGACAAAGAACTAAAATTCTATTAGCTAAGCTCTTGCTTGAAAAACCTGATATCTTATTGCTTGATGAGCCAACAAACTATTTAGATAGTGAACATATTGCTTGGTTAAAAGAATATTTAAAAGAATATGAAAATGCCTTTATCTTAATATCGCATGATATTCCTTTCTTGGAAGGTATTATCAATGTGGTATATCATATTGAAAATGCTGAATTATATCGCTATCCTGGTGATTATCATCATTTTGAAGAAGTGTATGCTATGAAGAAAGCTCAAAATGAAGCTGCATATGAGCGTCAGCAGAAAGAAATTGCTGAACTTAAAGACTTTGTTGCACGTAATAAAGCACGTGTAGCAACACGCAACATGGCAATGTCTCGTCAAAAGAAATTAGATAAGATGGAATTGATTGAGAAAAGACAAGAAAAGCCTAATGCTGAATTTAATTTTAAAAATGCACGGACACCAGGTAGAGTATTATTTAAAACTGAAGATTTAGTTATTGGTTATGAAGGAGCTTTATCTAGACCTATTGCTTTTGAATTAGAAAGAAAAGAAAAAGTTGTTTTTAAAGGTACCAATGGTATTGGCAAAACTACTTTACTTAAGAGTTTATTAGGCTTAATTAAACCAATTAATGGTAGTATTGAAAAAGATCCATATTTAGAAATTGGTTATTTTGAACAAGAAACAGTTCCCTCAACTAATACCTGTCTTGAAGAAGTATGGAAAGCTTTCCCAATTCTTTCACAATTTGAAGTTAGAGCTGCTTTAGCTAAATGTGGTTTAACTACTAATCATATTGAAAGCAGAATATCAGTTTTATCGGGTGGGGAACAAGCGAAAGTTCGTTTATGCAAATTGATGCAACAAAACGCTAATTTATTAGTACTTGATGAGCCGACAAACCATTTGGATGTTGCTAGTAAAGAGGCGCTTAAACAAGCATTGATTGATTATGATGGTACAATCTTATTAGTCTGTCATGAAGATGATTTCTATAAAGATTTCGCAACAAGAGTGGTAGATTGTAGAGAGTGGAGTGCTCGTATTTAAGGAGATAAAGATGGAAGTAGTATATTCATGGTTTGCTAATACTTTGGGACAATATATTTCTAAAGAAGCTGTTGTATTTATTGTTTCATTGTTACCAATCTTAGAATGTCGTGGTGGTCTTATTGTGGCTGCTATGTTAAAAGTTGATATTATCAAAGCTATTCCTTTAGCTGTTATTGGTAATTTATTGCCAATCCCTTTTATTCTTTTATTCATTAAAAAGATTTTTAAATGGTTAAAGAATTTTAATTGGAGCAGAGGAATTGTGGAAAAGCTTGAAAACCGTGCTTTAAATAAAGGTGATGCAATGAAGAGCGGTGAATTCTTTGGGTTATTATTCTTTGTAGGTATCCCATTACCTGGTACTGGCGCTTGGACTGGTTCGCTTATTGCTTCACTTCTTGAAATTGATACTAAGAAAGCAGTATTGGCAGAATTTTTAGGTGTCTTATTAGCTACTCTTATTATGGGATTCTTCTCTTATGGTCTTTTAGGACGCATCATTGCTTAATCAATTCTAATAGTGATAAAAAATAGATAACTTCAGGCTTTATGCTTGAAGTTTTTTATATGGAATAAAGTAAATACTTGTTAGAATATAGGTGAATAAGACAGCTTTAGAAAGGAGAACAATATGAAAAAAGTGACTGTCAAAATATTACTGGTATTATTCCTATTCACCATAAGTTTCTATCATCTAATAGTGCATATTCATGCCGATGTAGTACAATGCGATAATTGCGGTAATAATATTTCATATAATCCGGATGAAATAATATGTGAAGGTGCGCGACTACCATGCGAAAAATGTGGTTTTACCGTTTTTGTGAGGGGTAATAAACACGACTATTTTGTTGATCAAAGACAATCAATAGAAGCAACTTGCACAAGCGAGGGAAGACTTGTTGAATTATGTGCTATTTGTCAGCGTTATAAAGAAACAATTATTCCTACTAAGAATCATAATTGGGTAGTTACTGCTAATAAAGATGCTACTTGTACAAGTGATGGAGTGAGTCAACAAAAGTGTTCAAGTTGTGATCAAACACGTGATGTCATTATCCCAAAACTTAATCATAGTTTTAAAGAAACAATACTTAAAAAAGTAAGTTGTGAAGAAAATGGCTTAATTCGTAAGGCCTGCACCAGATGTAATGAGACAAATGATGTGAGAGTAAAAGCTTTAGGCCATAAATTTAGTAAATGGACAATTAAAAAGGAAGTAACATGTACAGAAGATGGTGAAGAGATTCGTACATGTAGTAGATGTAATAAAATTGAATCTAATACTATTGAAGCTTTAGGCCATGATATAGATGAATTTGAAATAAGCAAAGAAGCTTCATGCATTGAAAATGGTTTAAAAAAAGTTGTATGTAAGCGATGTAAAGAAGAAATTAATGAAGAAATTCCGGCTTTAGGCCATGATTATGATGAATTTAAAATTGTTAAAGAAGCTTCATTATTTTCAAAAGGTCGTCAAGAAAAGACATGTCAAAGATGTGGTGATATTGTAAGTGAAGATATTAAAGCTTTATCTTTAAAAGAATATCAAAAAGAGCATCCTGCTATTGTTATTATAGCGGCTGGTGGGTCAATTGCGGTTGTTGGTGCCGGCATTTATATTTATTTAAGTAAAAAAGCAGCTCAGAAAGTAGCAAAAGTTGGCGTAAAAGTTGTCGGTAAATCAATTGCTGCTAAGACAGCTAAAGAATTATTAGAAGAATTAGAAATTAAAACAATAGATCTCATTGCAACCGAAAATGAGCATTCTAAATCTTTGATGGATATGCTTAAAAAAGCTCCGATGATTGTCTTTAACTTTGATGGCTATAAAGATTATCTAGAAAAGCTAGAAGAAAATGAGCCGGATATGATTATCTATGAATTGAATGATGATATTTCACTTAATGAAATCAAAGAATTGGCTGGTGGATTAGAAGACAGCAAATTATTAATTATTGGTTTAGAAAAAATAATTAATAAATATTTAGATACTTTAGAAACATTAAAAGAAGATAATGTGATTATTGGCTATACAAATTATGATAAATTCGCTCTAACTACAACCGACATCTTATTACCGCTTTACAAACCTGATTTAGATGTTGATAATAGCTTAGATGGTTTGAGTTTAATACTTTCAGTTTTTGGCCTTGATTGGGCAAGTGAAGCTCTTGATTTAATCTCATCGGGTAAAGAAATTTACGACATTGTAAAAGAAGGTGATAGCGATGCGGTAGATAAATTAACCGTTTTAGCTGATGCCTTAGGAATATTTGGAATTGATGCTGCTGATACTTTAGAAGATATTGCATCTTACATAGAGAAAATTAATCAAGGTATTAGAAAAACTCAAGAAAATCTAAATGTTACAAATGATGCAACAAATAATAATCAAGAATAGTATATAGGACAGGTAATTACCTGTCCTTATTTATAAAAAGCTATGTTAAAATTACAACAGAAAAGGGGATTTTTATGAAAGTTGGTATTTTAGAATCACTTGGTATTACCGAAACAGAATTAAAGAATCACATGGAACCACTCGAGAAGATGGGTGTTGAATTTTCTATCTTTAATAGAGAAACAAATCTTGAAATCTTAAAAGAAGAAATCAAAGGTTTGGATGCTGTTATTGTTGCAAATATGCCATTTAATGATGAAGTAATCGCATCAAGTGACAAGTTATCATTTATTGATGTAGCTTTTACTGGTGTAGATCATATTGGTTTAAATGCTGCTAAAGAAAAAGGTATTAAAGTATCTAATGCATCTGGTTATTCAACAGAAGCTGTAGCTGAATGGGTTATCGGTACTACATTATCTTTATATCGTTATTTAAGGGAAACAGAAGCTCTTTGCCGTGCTTCTTCAACAAAAGGTAGCTATATTGGCTATGAGATTAAAGGCAAAACTGTTGGCATTGTTGGGCTTGGTAATATTGGTAAAAGAGTTGCTGAATTATTCCATGCCTTCGGTGCTGATGTTTTAGCATATAGCCGTCATATTAAGGAAGATGCTCCTGAATATGTTAAACAAGTAAGTTTAGAAGAATTATTAAAAGAGAGTGACATCGTTACTTTACATTGCCCAATTAATGATGATAGCAGAGGCCTTATAAATAAGGATACTTTAGCTTTAATGAAAGAAGATGCTATTCTTTTAAATGCTAGTAGAGGTCCTGTTGTTGTAACGGAAGATTTACAACAAGCTCTTGCATCAGGCAAGATTAAAAGCGCTGCTTTAGATGTCTTTGAAAATGAACCGCCTTTAGCTAATGATTATCCATTATTTGATAATACAAATATTTTATTAACTCCTCATATTGGCTTTGCTACAAAAGAAGCTATGCGTATTCGTGCCGATATTGTCTTTGATAATTTAAAGGCCTATATTGAAGGTAATCAGAAAAATATCATTCTTTAAAAGAAGCATTAAAGCTTCTTTTTTAGTATTTTAGTGTTAAAATGCAGAAATGGAATTATTAGATATTTTATTAGATGCTTTAGTTGATTCTTTAAAGATTTTTCCTTTCTTATTCCTTACTTATTGTTTAATGGAATTCTTAGAAAGAAAATCATCTTTAGAGACATCTAAATATGTTACAAATACTGGTCGTTTTGCCCCGTTATTAGGTGGTATTGTTGGTATTATTCCCCAATGTGGTTTTTCTAGTGTTGCTTCCAATTTATATGCTGGAAGAGTAATTAGTGTTGGTACGCTATTAGCTGTTTTTCTATCTACTTCTGATGAAATGCTTCCTTTATTCTTGTCAAGAGGGATATCAATTAATAAAATTATTCCATTACTATTATTAAAAGCTACTATTGCTGCTTTATTTGGTTTTGTGATTGATTTTATTATGCATTTCTTTAAGAAGAATGAAGAAATCGATATTGATGTGATTTGTGAGCGTGAACATTGTCATTGTGATGAAGGATCTATTTTTAAAGCTGCTTTATATCATTCGTATCATATCTTTATCTATTTATTATTATTCAATGTCATCTTAGGCTTAATTATGAGCTTTGCTGATATTAATCTTATCGCAAGCTTTTTAGATAATAATCCTTTATTATCACATTTATTAGCTTCTCTTATTGGTTTAATTCCAAATTGTGCAGCATCAGTAATTATTAGTGAATTATATTTATCTGGTTTAATTAGCTTCGGTAGTATGATGTCTGGACTACTAGCAGGGGCTGGAGTTGGCTTATTTGTCTTATTTAAAGTTAATTCTAATTTAAAAGAGAATTGTTTAATCGCTATTATGCTATGTTTAATCGCTACTTTCAGTGGTTTTATCCTTGATTTATTCCCTCTTTTAGCCTCATTCTTTTAAAAATTAAGAGCAGTTTATGACTGCTTTTAATTTATTTAAAAATCTAGCACTCAATACTTGACAGTGCTAAACACTTGCTGTATATTATTAGCAGTGAAATAAAAAGAGTGCTAAAGGAGGTAATTGAATATGCTTACATCAAGAAGAGTAATCATCTTAAGAGCTGTTGTAGATGAATTCATTGATACAGCAGAACCAGTCAGCTCCAAGACGCTCGTTGATAAGTATCATCTTCCTTATTCTAGTGCTACTATTCGTAACGAAATGGCAGCTTTAGAAAGTGAAGGATATCTTGAAAAGCCTCATACTTCTGCTGGACGTATACCTTCAGTTAAGGGTTATCAATTCTATTGTGAACATCTAACAGAGAAAGAGGTTGATGATGATGTTAAATATGCTTTGTCAGGTATCTTTGATTCTGGAAAAATGAATATTGAAGAAGTTATTAGAGAAAGTTGCAAAGTTATTTCAGATATGACTTCTTTAACAAGTGGTATTCTAGGGCCTGACGCTTCTAAACAAAAATTAGAAAAGATTCAGATGATTCCGATTGACGAGAAAACTGCCGTATGTATTTTGGTTACAAATGCTGCTCATACGGAACATAAAGTATTTAATTTCGCTGAAACGGTATCAATAGAAGATATTAAAAACTGTACTGATATCATCAATGAACGTCTTAAAGGCATGCCATTAAGTGAATTATCAAGTTGTTTACTTTCAATTAAGCCATTACTTGTTGAAAGAGTTAAACGCTATGAAATGTTATTTAATGCCTTTGCCGGTGCCTTTATGAAATTCGCTAACGGCACACTTTATTTCAACGGTGCAAGTAATATGATGTATCAGCCAGAATATGCTGATATTGAGCGTATGAAAGAATTTGTCCGTAAAATCAACGATTCAGATTTATGGCGTCATCTCCTTGACAGTCATAACAAAGATCGTGTTGCGGTTAACACATCTGATGGTACTCATCTTATTTGGATGGATGATTTAGCAGTTGTATCAAATGATATTCATGTTAAAGGTCAAAAAGATGGTGTTAAGTTGATGGTTGTTGGTCCTAACCGTATGCAATATGACAAGATCGTTTCACTTCTTGATTTCATTAGTAAAGAAATTGAGAAGATGTATGAATAGAAAGGAAAGAAGATGAGTGAAGAAATCAATGAAACTAAAGAGTTAGAAGAAGTTGCTACTGAAGTTTCAGATGAAAAGGAAAAGAAAAAAGAAACTAAAGTAGGCAAAGAAAAAGAACTCGAAAAAGAAATTGAAAGTCTAAAAGAAGAATTAGCTAGTGCGAAGAATGATTTCGCTAGGGCTTATGCTGATACAGAAAATATGAAGAAACGTCTTCAGAATGAGGCTGATGCAATCAAGAAGTATCGTGCGCAATCATTTGCCCTTGAAATTCTTCCATCATTAGACAATATGGAAAGAGCATTAAGCGTTGAAGCAAGTGAAGATGCTGAAGGTTATAAAAAAGGTGTTGAAATGATTTATAATCAGCTTGTTGAAGCACTTAAGAAAGAAGGCATTGTTGAAATTGATGCTTTAGATAAGCCATTTGATCCTAATTACCATCAAGCTATCATGACAGAAAAAGTTGAAGGCAAAGAAGCAGGATTGGTAATTGAGGTGTTCCAAAAAGGATATATGATTAAAGACCGACTCTTAAGAGCGGCTATGGTAAAAGTCTCAGAATAAGGAGGAAAAATTATGAGCAAGATTATCGGTATTGACTTAGGTACAACAAACAGCTGTGTTGCTGTTATGGAAGGTAAAGAAGCAAAAGTTATCACAAACCCTGAAGGAAATCGTACAACTCCATCTGTTGTCGCATTTAAAGGCGATGAGCGTATTATTGGTGAAGCTGCAAAAAGACAGCTTGTAACTAACCCTGATTCTGTATCATCTATTAAACGTTTAATGGGTAGTGGTAAAAAAGTAACATTAGCTGGTAAAGAATATACACCTGAAGAAATTTCTGCAATGATTCTTCAATATATGAAGAGTTATGCTGAAAGTTATTTAGGTGAACCAGTAAAAGAAGCAGTTATTACAGTTCCAGCATATTTCAACGATGCTCAGCGTCAAGCTACTAAGGATGCTGGTAAGATTGCTGGTCTTGAAGTTAAACGTATTATCAACGAACCTACAGCAGCAGCTTTAGCTTATGGTTTTGATAAGACTGATAAAGAACAGAAAGTCTTAGTATTCGACTTAGGTGGTGGTACATTCGATGTATCTATCTTGGATCTTGCTGATGGTACTTTTGAAGTATTAGCTACTGCTGGTAATAACCATTTAGGTGGTGATGACTTCGATAATGTTATTGTTGAATGGATGAACGAAATGTTCAAGAAGGAACATGGCGTTGATTTAAAGAGTGATCGTATGGCTCTTCAGCGTATGAAAGAAGCTGCTGAAAAAGCTAAGAAAGATCTCTCTTCAATGGTACAGACACACATCTCATTACCATTCATTTCAGCAAGCAATGGTACACCATTACACTTTGAAGCAGATTTAACACGAGCTGAATTTGATCGTATGACTAAGTTCCTTGTTGATAAGACTGTAGAACCTGTACGTCAGGCATTGAGTGATGCTCATTTAACAGCTGCTGATTTAGACCAAGTATTACTTGTTGGTGGTTCAACTCGTATGTTATCAGTACAAGAAGCTGTTAAGAAAGAATTAGGTAAAGAGCCTAACCGTTCAGTAAACCCAGATGAAGTTGTAGCTATGGGTGCTGCAATTCAAGGTGGTATTTTAAACCAAGAACTTGGTAATGATATCCTCTTACTTGATGTAACTCCACTTTCATTAGGTATTGAAACATTAGGTGGTGTTATGACTGTTCTTATCCCACGTAATACAACTATTCCAACTGAAAAGAGTGAAGTTTTCTCAACTGCTGTTGATAATCAGCCAGCTGTTGATATTCATGTCCTACAAGGTGAACGTAAGATGGCAAGTGATAATAAGACATTAGGTAACTTCCAGCTTACTGGTATTGCACCTGCAAGACGTGGTGTTCCACAGATTGAAGTAACATTCAATATTGATGTTAATGGTATTGTACATGTATCAGCTCTTGACAAAGGTACTAATAAGAAACAAGAAATCACTATTTCTAACAGCAGTGGCTTAAGCGATGCTGAAATCGAAAAGATGGTTAAAGAAGCTGAAGACAATAAAGCTAACGATGAAAAGAGATTAGAAGAAGCTGAACTCAAGAATAAAGCTCAACAATTCATTTCACAGATTGATGATACTTTAAATTCAGAAGCTAAGATTGATGAAGCTCAGAAAGCTGAAGTTAAGAAGATGAGAGATGAACTTCAGGAAGCTATTGATAAGAATGATTTTGAAACATTAAAGAATAAACTTGATGCGCTTGAAAAAGCATCACAGCAGATGGCTGAAGCTATGTATAAACAACAGGCCGAGCAACAACAGTCCAATGAATCAAGTAATCATAACGATGATGTTGTTGATGCTGACTTCAAGACTAAGGATTAATAAAATAGATGACCAAAGCCGGATTTATTCCGGCTTTGGGGCTTAAAACAACAATCTTAATGAGGTATTATGGCAGAAAAAAGAGATTATTATGAAGTCTTAGGTGTTAAGAAAGATGCGAGCGATGATGAAATTAAAAAAGCTTTCCATCGTTTAGCTAAGAAATATCACCCAGACTTAAATAAAGAAGCTGATGCTGAAGAAAAATTTAAAGAAGTAAATGAAGCGTATGAAGTATTATCGGATCCTCAAAAAAGAGCTGCTTATGATCGCTATGGTTTTGAAGGCAATAATGCAGGTTTTAATGGCTTTGAAGGTGCAG